>JAQGLD010000272.1 GCA_028293055.1 Alphaproteobacteria bacterium | reverse complement strand
CGGTGGAGGGCGGCTGGCTGACCGCAATCTATTCGATGACCAACATCTGCATGAGCCTGCTGCTGATCAAGTTCCGCCAGCAATTCGGCCTGCAGCGCTTCACCCGTCTGTTCCTGCTCGGATTCCTGGTCATCACCTTCGCCCAGATCTTCGTCCACAGCTTCGCCATGGAGCTGGTCGTGCGCGGCGCCGCGGGGATCGTCGGAAGCGGACTCACCACCCTCTCCTTCTTCTACTTCATCCAGGCGATGCCGGCGGCCCGGCGCATGGTCGGGATGATCATCGGCTTCAGCCTTGCCCAGGTGGCGCTCCCGCTTGCTCGCATGCTTTCGCCCCTGCTGCTGCTCAATGGCCGGGTCCAGAATCTGTTCGTGTTCGAATTCGGCCTGACCCTGCTCTGTCTTGGTTCCGTCGCCTTGCTTCGCCTACCGCCGAGCGAGCGGATGAAGGCCTTCGAGAAGCTCGACTTCCTGACCTTCTTGCTGGTCGCGCCGGGCATGGCGCTGCTGTGCGCGGTGCTCGTCCAGGGCCGGATCGTCTGGTGGAGCACTCCATGGCTCGGCTATGCGACGGCGGCCGCGATCCTGCTCATCGGCCTTGCCGGCCTGGTCGAGCATAATCGCGCCAATCCCTTGCTCAACACCCGCTGGATGGGCAGCCGCGACGTGCTTCGGTTCATGGCGATCGCAGCCTCGATCCGTATCCTGCTCTCGGAACAGACCTACGGGTCGGTCGGCTTGATGAATGTCATCGGCCTGGTCAACGACCAGCTCGTCTCCTTGAACCTGATCGTCGCCCTGGCGTCGATCGCCGGGATGCTGGTCGGCGCCTTCACCCTCGACATGAAGGATCTGCTCCGGCCGGTGGTGGTCGCAACCGCGTTGATCGCCATCGGCGCTTATGTGGACTCGCATGCGTCCAACCTCACCCGCCCATCGAGCCTCTATGTCAGCCAGGCGGTAATTGCGTTCGCAGCGCTCTATTTCATGGGGTCGGTGATCGTCGTTGGGATCATGCGCGCTCTGTCACGCGGGCCGAGCCATATCGTCAGCTTCTCGGCTCTGTTCGGATTGACCCAGCAATTGGGCGGCCTCGCCGGCGCGGCTTTGCTCGGCTCCTTCCAGATCCTGCGCGAGAAATTCCATTCGAGCCAGCTCGTCGAGTCGCTGGTGATGACCGACCCGCAGGTCGCGACCAGGGTCCAGCAGCTCGGCGGCGCCTATGGACGCATCCTCGGCGATCCGGCCCTCCGCCAGGCCGAGGGCGCCGCCTTGCTCGGGCAGCAGGTGACCCGGGAGGCCAATATCCTTGCCTATAACGACGTATTCCTCGCCATTGCATTGCTCGCCGCGCTGGTTTTCCTGTGGCTCGGGACCCGATGGGTCAGGCTCCGCGTTCGCGGTATCAATCCCATTGCGGAAGACCAGGCCGCCTTTGAGCGGATGCGTGAGGAGACGATGAAGAATTGACCCGGACTCGAAGGACGGAATGGACCGCGTGACGCCGCTCGACCCCGACAACAGGCAGAATCTCGACAGCCCCGCCGCGGCCGCCCCGCCACGGCGCGAGGAGGAGCGGCTCAGCGATCCCGTCGAAGTCTCGCAGCCGACCCCTCCGGCGCGTGGCTGGGCGCCGGTGCGCGGCGGCCAGGCAGCCACGTTCGCCTTCATCGCACTGCTGATCGCAGGCGCGTTGGTCGTGCTCTACGCATGGCATCTGCCGCCCTTCGCCAATGCGGTGCAGACTACCGACAATGCCTATGTGCGCGGTCGGACCACGGTGATCGCACCGCAGGTCAGCGGCTACGTGACCCAGGTCCTGGTCCAGGATTTCGAGGTGGTGAGGGCCGGGCAGCCCCTCGCCAGGATCGACGACCGAATCTATCGCCAGCGGGTCGAGCAGGCCCAGGCGAATCTGGCCGCGCAACAGGCCTCGCTCGCCAACTCGCAGCAGAGCCAGCGCTCCAGCGAGGCTTCGGTCGCCGGCCAGGTGGCAGCGATCGCCAATGCCCGCGCCCAGCTCGCCCGCGCCGCCGCCGACATGCGCCGGGTCAACGAGCTCGTCGCTCTGGGTTCGGTCTCGCTGCGTGAGCGCGACCAGACCCGCGCCGCGCTCGCCCAGGCCGAGGCCGGAGTCCAGCAGGCCGAAGCGCAGCGGCTGATCAGCCAGGAGCAGGTTCGGACCGTCGCAGTCGCCCGCGGCGGCCTCAGCGCCGCCGTGGAAAACGCCCAGGCCGCAGTGCGGCTCGCCCAGATCGATCTCGCCAACACGATCGTACGAGCGCCCGCCGACGGCCAGGTCAGCGAGGTCGGAGTCCGGCTCGGCCAATATGTCACCGCCGGCACCCAGCTGCTCTTCCTGGTTCCCCGGGCGGTCTGGGTGGTCGCCAATTTCAAGGAAGCCCAGACCGCGCGGATCCTCCCGGGGCAGGCAGCGACGATCCGCGTCGACGCGCTCGGCGGAGCGACCCTGCGGGGTGTGGTAGAGCGGCTCGCCCCGGCCGCCGGCAACGAGTTCAGCGTCATCCGACCCGACAATGCGACCGGCAATTTCGTCAAGGTGGCGCAGCGTATCGCGGTGCGGATCGCCGTCGATCGCAACGATCCGTTGGCGGCGCGCCTGCGGCCCGGAATGTCGGTCGAGGCCCGCATCGACACGGCCGCCGCGCCCGCCCGAGCGCAAAGATGAGCCCGAAACGCTCGGCGGCAGCGGCCGCCCTGCTGCTGGTCTCCGCCTGCGCGGCCCCGAATTATCCAGCGCCGCCCGAGGCAATTGTCACTCCACCGCCGACCTGGCGGACCCAGGCCGGTCCCGCGGCGCCGATCGACCAGGCCTGGTGGCAGCGCTTCGGCGATCCCGTGCTCACCAGGCTCGTCGAGACTGCGCTGGCCCATAATCCCGACATCGCCATCGCCGCCGCGCGGGTGCGCGAGGCACGCGCGCAGGAAAGCCTGGCGCGGGCCCAGCTGTTTCCGACGCTCGATGCCGGGGTCGGAATCAGCCGGTCGCGCTCGGTCAGCCCGTTCGGCCTGCCGAGCGAGAGCACAGGAGTCTCGCCGATTTTCCAGGCGAGCTACGAAGTCGATCTGTTCGGCCGGATCTCGGACCAGATCGCGGCTGCACGAAGCGGCTTTCTGGCCAGCGAGGCCGGACGCGACTCCGCTGCGCTGGCGACCGCTTCCGCGACGGCCAGCGGCTATATCGTCCTGCGCGGACTCGACCTGCGCCGGGCGGTCATCGTCGACACGATCGCAAGTCGCGCCGAGGCGCTGCGCATCGCCCGCGACCGCGCCCGGGTCGGCTACACGTCCCAGCTGGAATATCGCCAGGCCGAAGCCGAATATGAAGGCACGACCCAGCTGCTGCCTCAGGTCGATCTCGCCATCGCGCGCCAGGAGGATGCCCTGAGTCTGCTGCTCGGCGAATCGCCACGGGCAATCGAGCGCGGCCTGCCGCTGGCCGCGCTCACCCCGCCACCGGTCCCCGGCGGACTACCGTCCGACCTGCTCCGCCGCCGCCCGGACATCGCCCAGGCGGAATACAGCCTCGCCGCCTCGGATTCGAGCCTCGCGGCCGCGCGCGCGCAATTCCTGCCGAGCCTGCGGCTCTCGGGCTCGGCCGGCGCCGCGATATCCACCCTCCTCGCCAATCCGATCTCCTTATGGTCGATCGGGGCCAGCGCGCTCGCGCCGATCTTCGAGGGCGGGCGGCTTCGCGCCGGCGCGGAGGGCGCGGCCGCGCGCCGCGACCAGGCTGCCTTCGCCTATCAGCGCGCAGTGCTGACCGCCTTTCGCGAGGTCGAGGACCAGCTTGCCGCGGTCGCCCGGCTGCGCGAGCAGCGCGCGCGGTTGGAGGCCCAGCGCTCCGCGCTCGCCGAGGTGCTCCGCCACGCCACCAACCGCTATCAGGCGGGCTACACCACCTATCTCGAGCAGCTCGACGCCCAGCGCAACCTGCTCAACGCAGACCTCGCTCTGGCCCAGACGCGCACCGACCAGCTGACCGCGCTCGTCGCGCTATACCAGGCGATGGGCGGGGGCTGGTCGGATGCGGACGGGACGCGCCAATAGATCCTGTCCGGTGCGGAAGGACCTTAACCGCGCGCCGGAATGCTCAGTCCGCGCTGCACCGCCGGCCGCGCGAGTCCGCGTTCCAGCCATGCTCCGACCGACGGATAATCGTCGAAGCCAACCAGCTCGCGGGCCTCGTAGAAGGTGATCAGGTTGCGCACCCAGCCGAGCATCGAGATGTCGGCGATCGTATACTCGTCGCCCATCACCCACTCACGATCCTTCAACCGGCCCTCGAGGACACCGAGCAGACGCTTGGACTCGCCGACATATCGCTCGAGCGGCCTCTTGTCCTCGATCTCCTTGCCGGCGAATTTGTTGAAATAACCGAGCTGGCCGAACATCGGCCCGATCGCGCCCATCTGGAAGAAGACCCACTGGATCGCCTCCCAGCAGCGGCCATGGTCGGATGGCATGAAAAGCCCGCTCTTGTCGGCGAGATAGAGGAGGATCGCACCGGATTCGAACAGGGCCAGCGGCTTTCCGTCCGGTCCGTCGGGATCGATGATCGCCGGGATCTTGCCGTTCGGGTTGAGCGACTGAAATTCGGCGCTCCGGGTCTCGTCCTTGGAGAAGTCGATGAAATGAGGCTCGTAGGCCAGTCCCATCTCCTCGAGCGCGATCGAGACCTTCACCCCGTTCGGAGTCGGCACCGAGTAGAGCTGAATCCGGTCGGGATGTTCGGCGGGCCAGCGGCGCGTGATCGGAAAGGCGGCAAGGTCGGTCATAAAGGCTCCAATTCTGCCTGGCTTCCGGGGCGTCGACGCCCGCGGGATCGGCGATCGGCCTCCCCATGCGGGCCCGGCGCAACTCTTGTCGACCTCTAATATGAGCGGGCCGAGGGCCGCCATCGGCTCCAGGGCATTCTACTCCCGCGGCGGCTGGCGCGCGCCGGCGCCTGCAGTCCGCAGGCGCAATGATATTCCCCTCCCCGACCGATGTCGATCCGCCACCGGATACCGTCGCACGCCGGCAACAGGCCTGGGCTGCCATCAGGCGCTCAGCGGACCGCTGCGTTCAGTGGTCCTTCGAGCTCGCCCCAGCTGGCCGCTCCTGCGACGATCGCGCCGTTGATCAGGAAATTGGGAGTGCCGGTAATGCCGTCCTTCTCGCCGCTTGCGTTTATCGCGGCCAACTTTGCCATGCCCGCAGGATCGGCGAGACAGGAGTCGATCTTCGATTGTGGCATTCCCCTTTGCCGGAAGAAAGCGTCGAGCCCAGCGGCCTTCAGCAAGGCCGCAGCGGCGGCGGCCGGCGGAAGCGACTGGATCTGCTGAAGCTGCGGCTGCGGCATCGTCTCGACCCGCGCGGACCATTCTCGCTGGGTCGCGTAAAGCTGCTCGGCGAGCTCGAAAAACGGCGTGGCCCCCTGGCAATGGAGCAAGGCCGAGATTCCGGGATCGGTCGGGTGATTGAGGTAGGTCCGGAATTCCCAGCTGACATGGCCGCTCTTGACGAACCTGTCGCGGAGCGTCGGCACCCCCTGCTCGGCGAATCTCTGGCAGAAGGGACAGGTCAGCGAGGCATATTCGACCAGCTTCACCGGTGCGTCGGGATTGCCCATCCTGAAGCCGCCTTGCGGGGTTTCCGAGACAATCTGGGTCCAGTCGCCTTGCGGCGCCGGAATCGGCCTGAGCGGTGCGTCGACAGCGGCGGCCTGATTGCCACTATCGGCGCCTGAATGGCATGCCCCGACGATCAAGGCGAGCAAGGCGACGAGAGCAACGGCGATCGATCTGTGAATCATCTCGTCTCCAGTTCAATCGGCAGGCGGCAGGGCATGAATCGACGCAATCAGCGGCAAATCCGGCCGATAATGTGGCATCGGGCGGATGTCCGCAATGGGGCGCAAGGCGGACTCGCTACCCCTGGCAGATCGTTCCCCGCCTCAAGCGCCTTGCCGGCGCGGCACGCGGCCCGGCCCGGTCTGAGCGTAGGCACCGGATGCCGCAACGAGCGTGGATTTGCGCTTATTTATTGACTTCATCATAAAAAAACGCAGACTGGATCTGCGCGCGGCCGTCATCGTCCGATCTGACGAGACGCAGCCGGTCGGGAGACAGCGTCGGGCTCCATGACCGGACTCCAGCGCTTGGCGGGGCAATGCTGCAGGTCCCCGGAAGGGCGGCAGCCGCGAGAGGTATCCCTATGACGAACGACGCAGTCCCGGCCAGGTCGAGCGGCACCGGCCACTCGCCCTGGTTCACCCTCGTCGTTCTGACCTTCATCTTCAGCATCGGATTCATCGACCGGCAGGTTCTCAATCTGCTCGTGCCCCCGATCAAGAAGAGCTTCGGGCTGAGTGACCTGCAGATCAGCGTGCTCCAGGGGGCAGCTTTCTCGATCGCCTATCTGCTGATGAGCCCGGTCTTCGGGCGGCTCGTCGACGTCTATACCCGCCGGCGAATCCTGCTGCCCTGCGTCCTGTTGTGGAGCGGCTTCACTGCCTTGTGCGGCTTCGCCGGCGGGTTCGCCAGCCTGTTCGCGGTGCGGTCGGCGGTCGGTGCCGCCGAGGCCGGAATGACTCCGGCCGGCTATTCGATGCTGAGCGACAGCTTCGACGAGACTCGGCTCGCGCGGGCGATGAGCATCTACAGCATCGGCACCTATCTGGGCAGCGGCCTGGCCTTGCTGCTCGGCGGGCTCGTGCTGCGAAGCGCGGAAGGATGGGATGTCTCGGGCATCCCATTGCTGTCGGGCATGCAACCCTGGCAACTGACCTTCCTCGTGGTCGGGACGATCGGAATCCCCTGCTCGCTGCTGCTCCTGCTGGTTCGGGAGCCGCCGCGGCGCGGCGAGGCGGCCGATATTGTGCTGGGGCTAAGTCAGGCGAAGGACATCATCCGGCGGCAGCGCCGCTTCTACGGGCTCTTCTACCTTGGAATGGCGCTCAGCATCGTCCCGGTCTACGCCTTTCCGGCCTGGCTTCCGGCACTGGTCACACGCCAGTTCCATGTTCCGATCTCGCAGGTCGGAATCCAATATGGGATCATCGTGCTGATCACCGGCACCGCGGGCGTGCTGTGCGGACCCAGCGCTGCGGCCTGGCTTGCCCGCACCGGCGTCCGCGACCAGAATCTACGCCTCGTCGTGATCACCAACCTGCTCGTGCTGGGCGCCTGCATCGCCTTGTTCTTCCGGCCAAGCTACCATGCGGTGCTGGCATTCGGCGGCTTTGCCAGCTTCTTCTACTCCATGCCGACACCGATGGCCGCAGCCGCGTTGCAAATCGCGACTCCAAACCGGATGCGCGGCCTGATCACCTCGATCTACATCGTGATCATTACGATCATCGGGCTCGGCATCGCCCCGGTGCTGGTCGCATTCTTCACTGACAAGGTTTTCGGCGACGAAGCTCGGGTCGGTGACTCGCTCGCCCTGGTGTGCGGCTTCGCCGCCTTGGGTGCGGCGGTCACGCTTGCATCCTGCCTTCCCGCCTACCGCGCGCTTCTCGACCGTGCGGAGGCCAAAACGAGGCTCGCGGCAGCCTAAAAATGCGGCCGGATTTATTTTGTTGACACCATCACATAACAGGCTTCATAAATCCCGAGCGGGCAAGACAGAAGAAGACCCGCTGCGAGAAAGGTGCTGGTCACAGGCCGGCCGATGTTCGTCCAGGACACGACCGAAGAGGAGTTCGGGCTGACTCGTTCGGCTCAACGATCTCGCCTGACCCTGCGTCCGATCGCCATTCTCTGGAGGGGAATTGATGATGTCGGCTCGTAATATCCGCGCATTGCTGCTTGGCTCGCTGGGTGCAACAGTCTCGAGCCTGGCCCTCGCCGGCGCGGCCCACGCCCAATCGCCAACCCCCGCGACCGGCGATCCCGCAGCTCCGGCCGCAGGGGCGCAAGCGACCCAGGCCGCGGACAACACGGCCGGCGACATCGTCGTCACGGCCCGCCGGCGGACCGAGCGGCTGCAGGATGTCCCGGTCGCGATCAGCGCGGTCAACAGAGAGACCTTGCAAACCTATTCGATGAACGACATCGCGGCCGTCAGCACACTCGTCCCGCAGCTCAAGGTCAGCGTCGGTGGCCCGTCCGGCGGCGCCCAGCTCTATCTTCGCGGCATCGGCAGCACTGCCAATACCGGTTTCGATCCGGCAGTCGGCCTGGTGATCGACGGAGTCTTCTACAATCGCACGCTTTGGCTCACCCAGTCGTTCGTCGACATGGCGAGCGTCGAGGTGCTCAAGGGCCCGCAGAGCCTCTATTTCGGCAAGAACACGCCCGCCGGCCTTATCATGGTGCAGACCGCCGATCCGACCCGCAAGCTCGAGATCGGCGCCAAGGCAGGTTATGAATTCAACGCCCGCGAACGTTTCGTCGAAGCTTATGCGTCGGGCCCGATCAGCGACACGTTCGGCGCTCGCCTGGTCGGCCGCTTCTCGGACATGGACGGCTGGATCAAGACCGTCGGCCAGGATCGCCCGCAGGGCGCGACCGGCCTCACCCTCCCGGCGCCATCCCATTCCAGGCTCCCCGGAACCAAGACCGAAACCGGGCGGCTCACCCTGAAATGGGATCCTTCCGCGGCCTTCACCGTCACAGCGAAGGGCTCGCTCACCCATTATGAGGATGCCGGCCCAGACGCCCTCATCCAGCTGTTCAGCTGTCACGGCACCAATGGTGGCCCGCAGGTGACCTCCGGAATCACCTCACTGGACGATTGCAAGGCCAACGATACGGTCGGCCGCCAGGATTTCCCGCAGGCCTATGTCACCGGAGCGCCGACGACGTTCAGGAAGGGCACTTCGCCCTTCAGCGAATATAACAGCCAGGCCTTCAGCCTCAACGCGACCTACAATCTCGGCTGGGCGAACATCAACTCGATCACCGGCTACAACCGCTACCATCTGATCGCCGCCGCCGACACCAGCTATGCCGGAACCGACGCCTTCCTGGTCGGCGACAATACCAAGAACAGCGCATTCACCCAGGAAGTCCGCCTGCTGACCACCCTGCACGGGCCGGTCAACTTCCTGGTCGGCGGCTTCTATCAGAAAACCAAGCTTAAGGCTGTGCTGAGCACCCGTTTCCTGCAGACCGGCCCCGATCCGACGACCGGGAACTATCTCAACTTCGTCAGCCCGGCGACGCAGGACGGCCGTTCCTTCTCGTTCTTTGGGGAGGCGACCTGGAACATCCTGCCGACGCTCGAGCTGGCGGCCGGCGCGCGCTACACCGACGAGCGCAAGGATTCGGTGAAGTTCAACTCCTATATCAACCCGCTCAACACCGCGACGATGTCGCACCTGACCTATGCGGCGGTGAGCAAGGCCACAAACACTTCGCCCCAGGCGACGCTGACCTGGCGCCCCGATCGCGATCTCACGCTCTATGCCGCCTACAAGCAAGGCTTCAAGGCGGGCGGCCTCTCCATCTCTTCGATCCTGACCGCCGCGGTCCGCCTCGACCAGATTGTGTTCGGGCCAGAGCGCGCCAGCGGGTTCGAGGCCGGCGCCAAGGCCGCCTTCCTGGATCGCCGGCTGCATGTCGACCTCAACCTCTACAATTACCTCTATTCCGACCTGCAGGTGACCGCGTTCGACGCCGCGACGACTGCGTTCACGATCCAGAATGCTGCCAAGGCGCGGGTCAAGGGCGTCGAGCTCAACGGCACCTTCCAGGCCAGCCCCGAATTCCAGCTTCGCGGCGACGTGGCCTATAATAATGCCCGCTTCACCGACTTCATCGGCCAATGCTATGCCGGCCAGACGATCCAGCAGGGCTGCAGGCTCAAGCCCAATCCGGTCACCCTGGTGCCCACGTCTCAGGATCTCAGCGGCAAGCGTCCGGCGCTCGCCCCGGACTGGAACGCCAATCTCGGCGGCACCTGGCGCCGCGACCAGGTGTTCGGAGCGACCGGACTCCAGCTTACCGTCGATGGCCATTATTCGAGCGGCTATCCGATCGATGTCACCAACCGGCCCGACGTCTTCCAGAAGAAATACGTCACGCTGGACGCTTCCGTCCGGGTGTTCGGCGACCAGGATCGCTGGTCGCTCGCTTTGATCGGCCGCAACCTCACCAACAAGGCGATCGTGCTGACCGGCGCCGACCGCCCGGGCACCGGCGGCGCGATCGGGCTCGATCAGGGCAATCCGCTGGCCGGCCGCCTCGCCGACGGTCGCGGCACGGTCGACCGGTTGCGCCAGGTCCTCCTCCAGGCAACATTCAAATATTGACGGCCAGGAGCAACATGACCTTCACTCTCTCCAGCTTCGGATCGGCGGTCGCATGAGCGAAGGCATCGAGCGGTTCATCGGCTACGAATTCCCGCCTAGCGAATATACGGTCGATCCCGCCAAGCACGCCTTGTTCCTCAAGGCGG
>JAQGLD010000259.1 GCA_028293055.1 Alphaproteobacteria bacterium | reverse complement strand
ATGCCGGGCAAGCAGATGGCGATCGATGCCGATCTTTCAGCGGGCATGATCAGCGAGGAGCAGGCTCGCGAGCGACGCACCGAGATCGAGGCCGAGAGCGGCTTTTACGGCGCGATGGACGGCGCTTCCAAGTTCGTGAAGGGCGATGCGGTCGCGGCATTGCTGATCACCGGAATCAATGTCTTCGTCGGGTTGATCCTCGGCGTGGTCATGCACGGCCTGCCGTTCGCGGAAGCCTTCAAGACCTATACGATCCTCACCGTCGGCGACGGACTGGTCAGCCAGATCCCGGCGCTGATCGTCTCGACCGCAGCGGGCCTGCTCGTCTCCAAGGGCGGAGTCGCCGGCAAGACCGGCCTCGCGCTCAGCGAGCAGCTCGGACGCTACCCCAAGGCGTTCGGAATGGTCTCGGTGCTGATGATCGCGCTTGCGCTGCTCCCCGGCCTGCCGTTCCTGCCGTTCGCGGTGCTCGGCACGACCTGCGGCTTCCTCGCCTGGCACATGTCGAAGAAGGCCAACGAGCGGATCGCCCAGGAGCGGATCAGCAAGGCGATCTCCGACAAGAAATCGGCCGATGTCGAAGAGCCGATCTCGCAGACCCTGGCGATCGACGCCGTTCGCATCGAGATCGGCTACGGTCTGCTTCCTCTGATCAACGAAGGCAGCGGCGAGCCGCGGCTCGACGACCAGGTGCGCGCGCTGCGCCGCCAGATGGCGAGCGACTACGGCTTCGTCCTGCCTTCGGTGCGGATCCTCGACAATCTCGCCCTCAAGGCCAACGAATATGTCATCCACGTCAAGGAGACGGTGGCTGGACGGGGAGAGATGCGGCTCGACCGCCTGCTGGTGATCAACCCGGACGGGGGCAGCGTCGGCCTTCCCGGCGAGGCGACCCGCGAGCCGGTGTTCAACCTGCCTGCCTTGTGGATCGACAAGGAGCTTCGCGACGAGGCCGGTTTCCGCGGACTCACCGTGGTCGATGGCGGCACCGTGATCGCGACCCACCTGACCGAAGTGGTCAAGGACAATATCCCGGACCTGCTTTCCTACACCGAAACCCAGAAGCTGCTCAACGAGGCGCATGCCGACGCCGAGAAGCTGGTCGCCGATCTGGTCCCGGCCAAGATCTCGATCTCCGGTATCCAGCGAGTCCTCCAGAACCTGCTCGGCGAGGGCATTTCGATCCGCGACGTGCCGACGATCCTCGAGGGTGTCGCCGAAGCGACCGCCTTCACGCAGAACATCACCCATATCACCGAGCATGTCCGCGGCCGGCTTGCACGCCAGATCTCGGCCCAGCATGCCCGCGAGGGGTCGATCCCGATCGTCACCCTTTCGCCGGAATGGGACGAGACGTTCGCCGAAAGCATTGTCGGCCAGGGCGACGACCGCCATCTCGCAATGGCGCCGACCGCGCTGCAGGGATTCATCGCTGCGCTGCGCGATACCTATGACCGCCTCGCGGGAGAGGGCGAGATACCCTGCCTGCTGACCAACCCGGTGATCCGCCCGTTCGTCCGCTCGATCGTCGAGCGGGTAAGGCCCGCGACGGTGATCCTGTCGCAGAACGAGATCCATACCCGTTCGCGGATCCGCACGCTCGGCACAATCGGCTGAGATCGCACGCAGCAGTCGGCGGCCTTCCTATAATGTAACGACCAGTAGCTGGTGGGGACCGAATGAACATATTGGCGCTGACGACTCCCGGTGGCTCGTCGCCGATCGACGGATCGACGAGCACGACACAGGGACTACCGGGATTCGCGGATGCGATCGCGTCGCTCGCCCCCGCCGCGGGCGTGGCGACCAGTGCGCCTGCAACGGCCAATGCCGCGGTGACCATCCAGCCTGGCCCCTCCCTCGCCTTGCTCGCCTCGACCCCGATTTCCGCCGCGCCCGCCGGAATCGTGATCCCGCAGGCCATGAATCCCATCGCGGCCGCGACATCGCAGCCGACAGCTTCCCAAGGCGCGACGACGTTCCCATTGGATCCGTCGTTGTCGGCCACCACGATCGACCTGGGCGCGCCGGCGCCCACCTTCGACCCGTCGGGCGATCCGAGGGGGGCAGCGACCCAGCTCAAGCCCAACATGCTCGCATCCGTTTCCGGCAAGGCGATCGTCGCGAGTTCGGCTGCCGCGGTCGCCGAAATCGCACCTCGCGCCAAGGCAATCGCGCAGCCCGGTCAGGTAGCGGATCCCAAGGATGCGCCCACCGAGCTGCCCGACCCGGCGGCTCCGCGCCAGGCCGCCGCGCCCCGAGACCAGTCCTCGATCCTCGCCTCGACCGGCACGCCCGCGATGCGCCCAACCCAGACCCGCGCCGGCTCGCCCGCGCGGAGCGGACCGGTTTCGGCCCGGGTCGAGCAGGACAGCGAAGCCGCGGTCGAAGCAACGAGCAATCCGGCGGGCAAGCCGGCGATTGCTTCCGCCGACGCCGCCGCGCCCGTGTTGGTCAAGGTCGCGGCTACGGCCGCCGCCCCGCAGGGCGTGACTTCGAATGATATTCAGGCCGCGGCAGCCGCCGATGAGCCCGCCCCGACGAGCATTCCGGTTCCGCAGCCTCGCGTGTCGGCTCCTGCGCAGCCGGGCAGCGAGGCTCCATCCCCCGCGGCCACCGCGACTCCGGTCCCGGTCACCGCCCAGCCGTTGCCGCCGCCCAAGGGTCGCGATCAAGCGACGCAAACGACGCAGCCAGACGATGTCAGGTCGTTGCAGCCGGTCCCCGGACGTGGCCAAGCGGCGCCGTCGACCGAGCCGGTCGCCGCCACCGCCTCGCCGCCGGCCACCGGCCTTGATCAAGCAGCGCAGTCGACGCAGCCTTTCACCGCCGCTCCATTGCAGCCGGTGACAGCCCGGACTCAAGTCGCTCCAGCTCCTGCGCCTGGCGCAGCCAAGGCCGAGAAGCCGGTTGCCGCCGCGACTGTCGCTGAGACGGACTCCGCAACCGCGCCGATCGAGGTCAAAGAGACCCAGAATCAGCCCGCGCCGAGCGTCGCGGACAAGCTGGCTCCATTACCGACGAGCCTTGGCGAAACCGCTTCACCGGTGGACCAGGCTCTCGCCATTCGCGACGAAGTCGCTTCGCAAAAAACGGGCCGCGCAGGGCGGAAAGTCGACGCGGACGCCGACGACCAGCCGGTCCCTGGCCAAGCCGACGCATCCGTCGAGAAACCGCTCCTCGCAACCGATAGCGGCGCGGCTCCCCAAGTCCCGGCAGTCACCGCGGCCAAGGCGGCCGACACGGTCGCCCCGCCTGCCCCCGCCGCCGCATTCGTCCAGCCGGCAGCGATTGCCGTGACCGCCGCTGCCGCCAGTCCGGCGCCGAGCGCCAGCGCCGAGGGCTCGGAGCCGCGTGGAGAAGTAGGCAAGGCCGCTCCGCGCCGCCGCGCGCTCTCGTCCTCCCGCGACGACGATGCCTCTGCCGGGTCGGAAGCTGCCGCCTTACCGGCGCAGAAGCACAATGTTCCTGCCTCCGCGGTTTCGCCCGCCGAGCTCAAGCTTGCCGCCAGCCATCAGCCCGCCGAGGCGCCAGCCAACGAGCGAAGGCCCGGAAATACCGCAATTGCCGCGGCCACGCCCGACGCGGGCGCGCCGGCATCGCCTTCCGCGCCATCTCCGGCCGACGCGCCGGCGCCTGCGCACCAGAGCGTCGCTCCGAGCTTCACCAGCCTGGTCGATGGGCCTGCGCCCACGCTGCAACAGGCCGCCGCGCCGGTTCACGCCGCGCAAGCCATGCCGACGGTCAGCGCCCGCGCCGGCCAGATCGGCCGTGAAATGGGAGTCGAGATCGCCCACCGGGTCTCGCTCGGCCGCGACGAACTGGTCGTTCGGCTGGACCCGGAACAGATGGGCCGGATCGAGATCCGCATGGCCTTCGACGACAACGGCACGCTTCGCGCCGTCGTCCATGCCGACAGCCCGGCAGCGCTCGATCTGCTCCGCCGCGACAGCGGCGATCTCACCCGCGCCCTGACCGACGCCGGCGTGCGTGCCGATTCGCAGTCGTTCCGCTTCGACGGGCGTGGCGGCGATCAACCGCGCCAGCAGCCCGGCCAGCGCAACCCGATTCCATTCACCGAAACCGGCCCCGCGCCGCTTGCGGAGGATGTGCCCGAATATCGCCGCGTCCGCACCAGCGGCACCGTCGATCTCCTCGCATAAGGAAGACACAATGACCGCAGTCTCAACCGACCCGACTTCCCCGAGCCTGATCAACACGCTCGGCAAGACCGGCAGCGCGACCTCGGCTGATTTCAATATGTTCCTGAAGCTGCTGACCACCCAGATGCAGAACCAGGATCCGCTCAAGCCGATGGATTCGTCGGAATATACCCAGCAGCTCGTCCAATTCTCACAGGTCGAGCAGTCGGTCCAGCAGACCTCCACGCTGAAGAACATCCTCGCCCAGCTCACCGGCGGCGGAATGGCCGACGCGGCCTCCTTCATCGGCAAGGAAGCCCGTTTCGATTCCGCGACCTCGGGCCTGGGATCCTCGCCCGCCGCCTGGGGATGGACGGCTCCCAACGACGTCGCTTCGCTCAAGGCGGTGGTCACCGACGCCAGCGGCAAGGTCGTCAGCAACGCGACGATCGCCGCGACCGGCGCTTCAGGCAAATTCAACTGGGATGGAACCACATCGAGCGGCGGCCAGGCACCCGCAGGCTCCTACACCTTGGCCCTGACCGGCACGGATTCGGCCGGGAACATCGTCCCGGTCAGCGTTCAGAGCATCGGCATCGTCAAGAGCGTAATGACTGGCGATTCCGGGGTGATGCTCGGTGTAAACGGCGCCGATCTGCCTTTGTCATCCTTGGTCGGAGTCACTACGGCGAGCTGAGCGGCGCGGCCTTCGGTTCCGCACCAGGTCTTGAGGGGCGTCGCGCGAGCGGCGCCCTTTTTATTGACCTGCAAGCCGGTCCAGGACGGCACGCGCGTCGGCGCTCCGGCGAGACGAACGAAAGCGCGCAAGCGCAAGGATCAGGCCGAAGCGTCCAGGGTCGCGCGGGTGGCGGCGAAATCGTTGGCGGCAGGTTTGACGCCGCTTCCCTTGAGCTCGATCACTTCGAAATCGTGAAGCTCGCAGCCGGCAATCGCACTCGGCGCGGTGAGCATCGCCAGGCAGCCGCCGAGGTCCGGATCTTCTCTGGGACCGATCAGCTCGTAGACATCCTCGAGCGTCGCGCCCGGAACAGCGAGTCCCTTCTCGGCCGCTGCGGCCCACAACCCACGATCGTCGGCTACAGACAGGCTGAGCTCGATGCTGAACCTGGATCGCACAAGACGGGGAGTGCTGGCCACGCCCAGCAGATCCTCTTTAACCGGCATCAAAATCCCCTCCGTGGGCGCTTTGCCCTTTTACCCATCGGTCGTGTCGACGATCGACGAAGTATCGACAACTCAGGGGTTTTCCGTAGCTTAGGGGTTTCGAATGTAAATCGATCCGCCGCATCGAGCGCGCAATTACAGGCGCCATTCGGACTCAGTTTCATCCGGGCACGGTTCGTGCCAAATACCAAAAGGCCGGGATGGTTTCCCATCCCGGCCTCGGTTTCGGGTCGCCCCCTGAGCGGTGGGAGGACGACGGAGACGACCCTCGCGTCGCTTAACGGAAGAGCGACGTGATCGACTGCGGCGCCTGATTGGCGATCGACAGAGCCTGGACACCGAGCTGCTGCTTGACCTGAAGGGCCTGCAGATGCGCGGATTCTTTCGCCAGATCGGCATCGACGAGATTGCCGATACCACCCTCGATAACATCCGAGAGCTTGCTGGTGAAAGTGGCCTGAGCGTCAATCTTGCGCGACGCCGAACCCAACTTGCCCAGAGCCGCCGTGAGGTTGGTCTGGGTCGTGGTCAGGGTGTCGACCATCGCCTGGGCAGCCGCCGCGGTGTTGACCTGACCGGTCGCCGCCACGGTGATCACCGAACCGCCGAGGTCGAGACCGAGATTGGAAACGCTGAGCGAATCCGGATCCCAGGTCGTCGT
>JAQGLD010000247.1 GCA_028293055.1 Alphaproteobacteria bacterium | reverse complement strand
GAGCTTCCCAAGAAGGACGAGCTCGACACCTTCAACTACACGATCACTCGCCACACCATGCTGCACGAGCAGCTTTCGACCTTATATCGCGGCTTCCGTCGGGACTCCCATCCGATGGCGATCATGTGCGGCGTGGTCGGAGCGCTCTCCGCATTCTACCATGATTCGACCGACATCACCGATCCCAAGCAGCGGATGATCGCAAGCCATCGGCTGATCGCGAAGATGCCGACGATCGCGGCGATGGCCTATAAATATGCGCTCGGCCAACCGTTCGTCTATCCGAAGAACGAGCTCAGCTACACCGGCAACTTCCTGCGCATGACGTTCGGAGTCCCGGCGGAGCCCTATGAGGTCAATCCAGTGGTCGAGCGGGCGATGCGCAAGATCTTCATCCTCCACGCCGATCACGAGCAGAATGCGTCGACCTCGACCGTCCGCCTCGCCGGTTCGTCGGGCGCCAATCCGTTCGCCTGCATCGCCGCGGGCATCGCCTGCCTGTGGGGCCCGGCGCATGGCGGCGCGAACGAGGCCGCACTCAACATGCTGCGCGAGATCGGCCGCCCCGAGCGGATCCCCGAATTCATCGCGCGCGCCAAGGACAAGGACGATCCGTTCCGGCTGATGGGCTTCGGCCACAGGGTCTACAAGAATTACGATCCGCGCGCGAAGGTGATGCAAAAGGTAGCCGCCGAGGTGCTCGAGGAGCTCGGAGTGAACGACCCGGTGTTCGAAGTCGCCCGCGAACTCGAGCATATCGCGCTCAACGACGAATATTTCATCGAGAAGAAGCTCTACCCGAATGTGGATTTCTATTCGGGCGTCGTGCTTTCGGCGATCGGCTTCCCCACTTCGATGTTCACCGCTTTGTTCGCCCTCGCCCGCACCGTCGGCTGGGTGGCGCAATGGAACGAGATGATCTCGGATCCCGAGCAGAAGATTGGCCGCCCGCGCCAGCTCTACACCGGGCCGACCCAGCGGGATTATGTGCCGGTGGGGGAAAGGTGAAGCAGCCCTCGAAAGGCTAGGGTCGAAACCGACCTTAGCCCAGCGCCGCCTTGACCTCGCTCAGGGTGAGGAGGGCGGCGCAGACATCCTCGACCATCGCCCGGACCCTTTCGTCGCCCGGCTTCGCGCTGAACATCGAGCCCGGCTCGAACCGGTCCTTGCCGGTCGAGGCCGCGAGCAGCGCTCCGTCGGGTCCGACGAAGACGAACACCCGGCCGAGCCGGCGCAGCTCGAGCAGCCGCGCGCGCAGGCCGCTGTCGAACAGAAGCTGCCGCGCTTCCATCTCGCTGGTCGAATAGACTTCGAACTTGTTCTCGAACTCGGCATCCGAGTCGAGCTTGACCCGCTCCATCCCGGACATCGGCTTGAGAAAGTTGAACAGGCTCCGGTCGGGCACGATCACCGTGGTGCCACCCGCCGTCTTCTGCCGCTCGATCGCGTAAACCTGTCCCTTGAAGACGGTGTGGCTGCTCTTGCCGCTGCTGCGGGTGAGATCGGCCTCGTAGAGCGCGAGATGGAGTCCCTTGTCGTCGCGGCCGTGGAACAGGTCGGTGAACTTCTCTCTGGTGAGCCTGCCGAACAGGGCATTGCGCGCCTCGGGATAGACCGGAGGGCTGAACCCGTCGGCCATATATTCGAGGCCCGCCTTGGTCGCGAGCGCGCCGAGCACCGGGCGCTTGAGGTCGCCCGACACCCTGGAAAGGCCGCGAGTTCCCAGGAAGATCGCCAGGATCGGAATGACGATCGCGAGCCAGGATTGACTCTCGGCCCCCCGGTTCCCGCTTGCCAGCAGCGAAGCCACGACGGCTGCTCCGAGAGCCAGGCCGCCGCCGATCCACAGCCAGAAACGTCTGAGCGCCGCGCGGCGATGATCGTCGAGCGACCCGAGCTGCTCGCGCACCGCCATGTCCGCGCAGATCTGGTTGAAGCAATCGGGCGTCAGTTGGATCATCTTTTGTCCCCCTGGCCGGCAGGGTGCGGCGGAGAGGGCTGTGTGTCCAGTGCCCCCCAGGCGAGATCCGGAATGCGCTCAGCGCAAAGGCAGGGTGAAGGTGAACCTCGCCCCCTGGCCGGGGGCGCTGTCGACGCCGAGGTCACCGCCCATCGCCCGAGCCAGGCGGCGCGCGATGTAGAGACCGAGGCCAGTGCCGCCGGGCTCGGTCGGGTCTACCCGCTCGAACTTGTCGAAGATCCGCGCCTGGTCTTCGCTCGAGATTCCCTTGCCCTGGTCGGCGATGATCAGGGCGCCGAGATCGCCCTCGCGGTCGGTGCGGATCCAGATGTGGCCCCCTTCGGGCGAGTAGCGGATCGCATTGGTCAGCAGATTGACGACAATCTGCAGCGCGCGCTTGAACTCGCCGGTGGTCGGCAGGCTGTCGCTGGTGGTGGGGGCGTCGATCCTGACCTTGCTCGCCGCTGCGCGCACCGAGAGCAGGCCGGCGGCTCGGCGAGCCACGTCGGCAAGGTCGATCCCCTCGTTTTCCGGCGCGAAATCGGGCCGCTCGATCGCCTGCAGGTCGACGAGATCGTCGACCAGTCCGAGCAGGTGCCGGCCGGCGGCCGCGATGTCGCCGGCATAGCCGACATAATCCTTGCGGATGGGGCCCTCGGGCTGAGCTCCGATCGCCTCGGCGTCGGCGATGATCCGGGCCAGCGGCGAGCGCAAGGCACGATCGAGCCGCTCGCCGAACGCGCCGGCGCCGGGCGTCGATGCTGGCATGGACGACGGCTGCCCGGCTGGCGCGGAGGAGGCGATCGCGGTCGCCGAGCCGCGGAATCCCGCGAACCGGCCATGGCCGTCGATCAACGGCAAGCCGGCGAGACGATAGAGGCCGGCGCGGCCCTGGCGCAGCTCGGCGAGCTGGGAATCGAATCGCCTCTGCTCGGCGAGCGCGGTGAGGATCGGAAGCTCGCCTTCCTCTTCTTCGATCAGCCGGAACAGGCGGGTCAGCTGACTTCCGATCAGTTCGGCGGGGCTGCGCTGAGCGATGGCGGCGGCAGCCGGGGAGATGGAGGTGAAGCGAAGGCCGGAATCGCTCTCCCACACCCAGTCGGCGGCGGCACGGAGGAAGTCGGCCTGGCGCTCGCCGTCGGGCGCCGGAACCGGCCCGCGTGCCGGGCGCTCGGTCCAGCCGCTCACCGAGAGTTCGACCCCATCCTTGGCAGGCACCGCGCGAACCCACAGATCGAGGTCGCATTCTCCGTCGGCGGCGACCGCGGCCCGCGAGATGGTGATACCGAGGCGCCGGGCAAGCCGCGCCAGGGCTGCGATCTGCGGCACCGCGAGCGCCTCGCCGAGATCGCCGCCGGCGCTGCGCTGGAGTGCGAGCAGGCGGGTCTCGGCCTCGACAAGTCGGCCGTCGCCATCGACCCGCCCGCGGACCGCGCCGTTCACGACGCCATCCTGGCGACTGCGGCGCGATAGGCGGGGTCGGCCTGCCACAGGCCAAGCAGACTGAGCGCGGCCCCGGGGGTAAGCGCTTCGAACCGGTCCAGCTCTCCGGCGACATTTTCGGTGTCTGCGTTGAGGCGGAACAGGATCGTGCCGGCAGCTTCCTTGCCGAGGGCGGCGCCGCGAAGCAGCAGGGCGCCGCCGCGCGCGTCGGGATCCGACAGCAATTCCCAGGCCGAATCCGGGTCGATGCCGCTGCGGATCGCGACGGCGGCGAGGAATAATGGCAGGCCGCCCTCGATCAGGCTGCGCACCACCGCCTCGTCGTCCAGCCGGTCCGCAGTTGCGAGCCGACGCATCAGCCTAAGGCTGCGCGCGGCGATGGCCTCGCCTTCGTCATAGCCGCCGAGCAATGCGCCGGCGGCCGCGGCGATCGCTTTGTCGGCGTCGGCGGTGCCGATGTTGTGGGTGCCGACGATGTAGCGCCGAAGCGCCGCCGCTACCGTCCAGACGAGGCCGTGCTCGAGCTCGGCGGGAAGCTCGGTGCGCGAAATGACCGGCTCCTGGAAGCTGTCGAACCGGCCGCTCTGCGCGATCAGCAAGGACATCGCCTCGGCCGCGATCGCGGAATCGTCGTCGCCAGCGAGCTCGATCAGCAAGGCGTGATCGCCCGAGCCGCGATGCAGGCGATGCTCCTCGGCGCGGCGAAGCAGGGCTCCGACCAGTGCCGGCTCCCACGGCGGGGCCGCGCCGAGGATGAGCATCGCGATCTCGACATGGGCCGATCCAAGCGAGGCGTGGAGGGCTTCCTCTTCGGCGAAACTGCTCGCGAGCGCGCCGCGGAGCTCGCTCTCGATCGCGCGGACGAGCCGATCGAGCAAGGCGGAGACCGTCGAGCGCTGCCATTCGGTCAGCCGCCAGGCGTCGGGCAGGCGAAGATCGGCAAGGCCGACGGCCAGCCGATCGCGCGCGGCGGCGGCAAGCCGCGCCGCGCCGTCAGTCTCACCGGTCGGCCGCACTTCGGACATGCTCATTGCCTAGACCAGCCAAGGTTAAGGCGCCGCTAATCAGGACTCCACCAGGGCCGGCCGGTGGGCTTGCCGCTGCACCCAGAAAAAGCTCGCCCCGGCATAGAGCGCGATCGCGGTGAGCCCGGTTCCCCACAGGCCGACGACCGCGAACGGAAGCAGCAGCCAGGCGAGACCCTTGCGCTCGGCCAGCCACACCCGGCCGGATACCGCCCGGCCCTGCGCTTCGATGTGCTGCGCCACCTGAAATGCGATCGTTCCCGCGCCCAGCGACAGGCAGCCCCAGCCGCGCGCCCGCATCAAGGCAACCGACAAAGCCAGCAGCGCTCCGGCCGAGACCAGGGGAAGCAGATAGGTCCACCAGCTTTGCTCGGAGCGCATCTGCATGCGCAACAGGGTCAGCCGGTCGCCGATTCCCTCCAATAAGGTGCCGACCAGCAGCAGCCCGATTCCGGTGCCGTACCAATGGGAGGCGAAAGCGAGCAGTGCGAACAAAGTGAGCGCGACCGCGCCCATGCCGAACATGAACGGAGTCGCACGGGTCGCCATCAGCCACCGCGTCGCAGCCTGCTCGACCGGAGCGAGCAGATAGCCGGACACCCAGTCGCCGCGCAGCGCGCCCGCGCCGCGAACGATGCGCGCCTGGAGCTCGCCGAGATCCGCGACCCGCTCGGCGACGATCAGCTGGTCGTCCTCGGGCTCTCCGCGCAACGGCAGCGCCCTCGCCCCCGCCTGGACGGCGCGGCGCAGCAGCGTCGATTGGAGATCCCAGTCCTGGAGCATCGCCGCGGTCTGCTTGAGCATGTCGCCGTCGATCAGCGCGAGGCCCGCCCAGCGATTCTCGGCGTCGATCCGCTCGTAGCGGTCGTCGGCCTTGCTGTCGGCGATGGTGAGGATCGACCGACCCGGGGTCGAAAGCAGGCGCGCGATATGCCCCTCTCCAGCCAGCAGGCCGTCGCCGACGAGCAGCAGCCGATCGCCGGGATGGACGGCTTCCGCCGCTTCCTCGGCGCTGCGCGCAAGGACGATGTTGAGCCCCTGCCTGCGCATCCGGTCGACCGCGGCGAGCAGTGCCTGCGGCACCCTCTCGACCGCGAGCACGACCGGGTTGGCGCCCGCCGCCGCGACGAGCCGCGCCTGGCGCTCGACCAGGGTGCGCCCGGTCCGAGGCAGGGTCGCTCGCAACCCGCCGCCCGGCTCGTCCGATTCATGATAGGCTGCGATCAGCGCGGCCAGGGTCAAAGCGTTGCGTCCCCCTGCGAAACCGCGGGGAATAAGGCGAGGCGGGCGCCGGGGCTAGTGCTGGAATAATTCCTCCCCGGGATTTCAAGGGAGGAATGGTCAGCCGAGAATGAAATCCTCGATGGCGGCGTTGAGCTTGCGAAGCACGACCGGGTCCCCCGGGGCGCCGTCGAGCGCTTCGTCGGCGAGCGCCATCAGGCCGGTGGCGCCGAAGCTGGCGGCCAGGCTCTTCATCCGGGAGGCGGCGAGATGCCAGTTGGCGTCGCAGCGCGATCGGGACATCAGATCGGCCTGGCGAGCGGCGCTCTCCACGAAGGCGCCGCGAAGCTCAGCGAGCAGATCGAGATCGCCGCCGACTGCGGCAGCGAGCGAGGCATTGAGCGCACCGGGATCATAAACCATGAGATGTGCCCTAGACGCGACGGCGTTAACGCACCGTATCCATCGCCGCTTTCCCACCGGCGGAAAGATGGTAAACAATGTCTTATGAACATGGGGGCAGAACGGGCCGAGAGCGAGCCGGAGTCCGGCTACGCTGAAGTGGCAGCAACCGACACGGATTGGCTCGGAACGGCGGAAACGGACGCCATCGAACCCGTGCAGCCGGTCCATCACAGGGGGGAATCGAGCGCTGGGGCCTGGGCGTTGGCCGCACTGCTCCTCATCCTCGCTATTGGGTGGGTCGCGGCCTTCTCGGTCTCGCTGTGGCAGACCCGAGCTGCCTTCACCCTGCCCGCTATTGTCGCCTGGACCGCGAATCTGAGCACTCCGCTCGTCCTGCTCGGCCTGATCTGGCTGTGGCTCGGCCGCACGCCGCGGCGGGAAGCCGAGCGCTTCGGCCGTGCGGTGCGGGTAATGCATGGCGAATCGAGCGCGCTCGAACGGGTCCTCGCCGTCGTTGCCGGCCGCATCGAGGAGAATCATGCCAGGCTGCGCGGCGAGACCGAGAAATTGATGTCGCTCGGCGACGAAGCTTCCGACCGGCTGGGCCGGGTCACTTATTATCTCTCCAAGGAAAGCGGCTCGCTCGACCGAACCGCCGCCAAGCTCGAAAGCGCGGCCGCAGCCGCGCGGGTCGATCTCGGCGTGCTTCTCCACGATCTGCCCAAGGCCGAGGAGCAATCTCGCTCGATCGCCGATGCGATGAAGGACGCCGGCCTCGCCGCCCACAGCCAGGCCGGAGCGCTGGAGGCGCAGCTCGCCGCCTTGTCCGCGCGCGGACGGGAGGCCGACGAGATCGTCGGCAGCGCGGCCCAGCGCCTCGCCGCCCATGTCGCGCGAATCGACAGCAATGCCGCGAGCGCAGCCGCGACGATCGGCGAAGCTTCGGAGACTATGAACTCCGCGGTCGACGGCGCGATGGCGCGCGCGGCGGAATCGATCGACGCGGCACGGGCCAGCCTCGAAGCCCAGGCCGAAGCGATGCTGGCGACGATCGACCAGAGCCGCGTTGCGCTCGACATTGCCGGCGAGGATGCGGCGCGCAGCCTTTCCCACCGGGTCGACGAGATTGGCGGGAAGATCCAGACCCTCGCCGACCAGCTCGTCGCCCAGGACGAAGCGAGCCAGGCGCTGCTGACCGGCCTGACCAGCGAGATAAAGGAGCTCGACGCCAGGATCGTCGAGATGGGACTTTCGGGCGGCACCGAGATGGACCGGCTGACCGGCGCGATCGACACGCTTCGCGCAGCCGCCGCCGGCCTGCTCGGCGAGCTCGGAGCCGGCCAGGAGCGCGCCGGAACGCTGATCCGCCGTACCGAGGACCTCGCCGAGGCGCTGTCTGGCGTGTCGACCCAGCTCAACCGGGACCTTCCTGAATCCCTGGCCGCGGTCGAGACGCAAAGCGTGCGCGCCCAGCACGCCCTCTCCCCGCTCGCGCCGATGGCGGAGCAGGTCCGGGTCTCGGCCGACGCAGCTGCGGCCCAGGTCGCCGAGGCCGAAGGCGCGATTGCGCGCGGCCGCGAATCGCTGGAGGCGCTCCTGACGCGGCTCGGTGAAGGCACTGGCGAGAGCGAGGAGCGTTGGCTCGTGCTTCGCGAGATTGCGGGGCAGACTCGGCTGTTGGTCACCCAGATATCCGAGAACGCCGGACCTGAGCTGATCGGGCGCGCCAATTTGATCGCCGGGACGCTCGCTCTGGTTTCCTCGCGGCTGCAGGACGAACTTCCCTCCGGCCTTGCCTCGGTCGAGGCTCAGGCCGAACGCGCGCATGAAATCCTGTCGCCGCTCGTACCGCTGTC
>JAQGLD010000228.1 GCA_028293055.1 Alphaproteobacteria bacterium | reverse complement strand
ACCTGCCGGCGCTCGATCGCAACATCGCGGCGATGGCCGATTGGGCGGAGGCTCAGGGGATCGCGCTTCGCCCGCACGCCAAGACCCACAAGAGCGGCGAGATCGCCCGGCGGCAGATCGCGGCCGGAGCAGTCGGCATCTGCTGCGCCAAGCTCGGCGAGGCCGAGGCGCTGGCGGCGGAAGGGGTCGGCGACATATTGATCACATCGCCGGTAGTGTCGGCGCAGGCGATCGCCCGGCTGGTCCGGCTGAGCCGCGAGGTCGAGCGGCTCGCGGTCGTCGTCGACCATCCCGACAATGTCGACCGGATCGCCGCTGCGCTGGGCGACGGCGACCGGCTCGACCTGCTCGTCGATATCGACACCGGCTCGCACCGCACCGGAGTGACCTCGGCCGAGGCCGCGGTGGCGCTGGCGCGGCGGATCGTCGCGAGCGGGCGGCTGAGCTATCGCGGGGTCCAATATTATTGCGGCACGCTGCAGCACGTTCCGACCCGCGACTCGCGGAGGGCGGCTCTCGCCGAACGTACCGACTATCTCGCCGGGGTGCTGGAAGCGCTGCGCGCGGCCGGCCTGCCCGCGGCGACGGCGACAGGCGGCGGCACCGGCAGCTTCGCGATCGATGCCGAGCTCGGCCTGCTCAACGAGCTCCAGCCCGGCTCCTACATCTTCATGGACCGCCAATATCGCGACTGCCAGCCGGCCGGCCTGGTCTTCGAGCAGGCGCTGGCGATCGACAGCCGGGTGGTCAGCGCGAACACTCCGGGCTGCGCGACGATCGACGCCGGGCTCAAGGCAATGGCGACCGAGGCCGGACCCCCGGTGGTGCTCGCCGGCGCCGATCCGGCCAGCCTCTACGCGTTCATGGGCGACGAGCATGGCATGCTCCACACCCCCGACCGGGCAAGCGACCCTGTGCTCGACCAGCTGATCAGCCTGGTGCCGCCGCATTGCGACCCGACGGTCAATCTCTACGATCGTTACGCCGTGTGCGAGGCCGATCGCGTGGTCGATTTCTGGACGGTGACGGCCCGGGGCCGGTCGAGCTGAGATCGGAGAGCCGCGGCCCGCTATTGTTCAGAATCCTCCGGCGGCGCGATGCGCCTCGAGGCGCTGGCCGGTCTTGGGATCGTAGCAGGCGATGAAATTGCCGGCGCGGTCCTCGCGGGTCGAACGCAGCTCGACGCAGGTGCGGTCGGAGAGCGCGATGACGATCGGATAGGTGACCCTGGCTTGCTCGGCTGCGTCGGCACCATAAGCGGCCGCGGCATGGCGGCGGGCCCGGTCGACCAGCGCCTGCTGCTCGGGCAGCACCTGCGGCTTCGTGGTGCGCGGATAGAGATAGAGGTTGGCCGCAAGCGAAAGGATCAGCAGGACCGTAAGGACTGCGATGATCCGGCTGTCGCGATAGGCTGGTCGCATGCTGACCTCCACGGCTCGACTCCGCGATTTTGCGCCCTCGCGGCGGCAATCGCAACCGGCGATTTCGCGACGCCACCAGGCTGTCGTTTTCGCATGCTTGTTCGCGGAAAGCCGGTGCCCGCATTTCCGCACGATGCGCTAGCGATCGTGCTTGTCGATCCGCCGCTTGCCGAACAGCAATTTGCGCTCGAGCCGGGCGCGGACCCCCTGGTAATAGAGGCTGAGGAAGGAATAATCGTCGGGCACGTCGCCGAAGCCGATCTTGTTGCGGATCGTCCAGGAGACGGTGGCGATCGCCTCGATCTGGCTTTCGCGAAGCACCTTCTCGAGCGTCTGCAGCTCGTAGGCGCCGTACGCGTCGAGCTGCTCGTCGGTGAAGCTGTAGAAGCCGGCAGCGTCGAACGGCCGGAGCAGGTCGACCCCGAGCTCGCGTTTCGGCGCATTGATCACCCAGGTCCCGGCGAGCAGGTCGCCGATCCGCAGCCGGTCCTTGTTGAAGAACGGGAAGAACAGGAAGAGCAGGGCCCAGCCGAGGCCGAACAGGACCATTGCGCCGTCGGCTCCGCCCTCGCCGGCGGCCATCGCGAGGAAGCTCAGCGGCAGATAGAATTCGATCTCGCGCATCAGGTTGCGCGCGATCACCGCGTCCGCGGTCAGCCGCGCGCCGCTCCGAGCGACCACGCGTATACCGCACATTCTCTTGCCGAACGTCGCCGCCCGCGGCCCCATCTCCATCGCGATGAAGTAGAAGTTTCGGATCAGGAAGGCGCCGAGCAGCCAGATGATCTGGACCACCCACTTGCTGCTCTCCGGCGCGCCCCGGGTGAGCAGCACTGCCGCGATGGTCACCAGGATCAGCAGCACGAGCATCATCAGCAGGTCGAGGAAGAAGGCCGAAGCGCGCGTGCCCATGCTCGCCAGGGTCAGGCCGAGGTCGACCCCTTCGGGCGTGACCAGCCGCCGCCGCATCCGGGTCTCGGCATCTCGCAGGGCCGGGCGATCAGCCAAGGCGCGGCCTTCGCGGCGCATAGTAGAAGAGCAGCCAGGCGACGAGGACCGCGGCGCCGATCGCATAGCGAAGCAGGTCGCGGGTGATCAGCTGGCGGCCGAATCCCTCGAGCAGCCCGGCGACGCAGAGCATGACCAGGGCTCCGATCATCGCGGTCGCCGCGGTGCGGCCGGCATGGCTGGCGGCTTCGAGCCGGCTCGACCGGCCCGGAAAGACGACGCTCCAGCCGATCCTGAATCCGGCCGCGGCGGCAAGGACGATCGCGAACAATTCGGTGGTGCCGTGGATCAGCAGCCAGCCGCCGAGCGGCACTCCGAGCCCGCGCGAGGCGAACAAAGCGAACATCGCCCCGCCCATCATCCCCTGATAGACGAGGAGGAGGATAGTCGGCACTCCGAAGGCGAAGCCCAAGGCGAAGCAGAAGATCGCGACCTGGGCGTTGTGGGTGAACAGGAAGGTGGCGAGCATCGCCAGCCCGCTGCCGCTGTCGCTGTCGTAGAGGGTGTGGCGGAGCGTGGCCGGGCTCGCCGAGAAGTCGCGGCCGGCGGCGAGCTCGGTGGGGACGAAGGTCGCGTACCAGGCGGGATCCGAAGCCACGAGCCAATAGCCTGCGACCAGGCCGACGATGAGCAGCAAGGCGGCGACGATCGTCTCGCGCCACAGCGCCCGCACCGCGGCCGGCCAGTCGCGCAGGACGAACTGCCGGATCCGCCCCGCGGCGCTGGTGCGCACCCCGTAGAGGAAGAAGTAAGCGCGGGCGCAGAGCCATTCGAGATAGGTGATCAGCTCGAGGTCGAGCGAGGTCTCGCGCGCCACCGACAGCGACGACAAAGCGTCGCGATAGAGGATTGGGAGGGCCATCAGGTCCTCGTCGTCGAGCGCGCGCGGCGACTTCTTCTCGCAGATCGCGAGCAATCGCTCGAGCCGGCGCCACTCCTCCTCGCGCTCGGACCTGAGGGATAGCGCGCCGGTCACAGCAAATTCCTCCGCTTGAGGTCGACATAGGCGCCGACCAGCGCCGGCCCGACCTGGTCGTGCGCGGCCTCGACGACATGGACTCCGAGTCGCCGCAGCCGGTTGACCACCAGCCGCCGCTGGCGAAGCAGGGCAGAGGCGGTGACCGCGCGAGTAACATCCTCGGCCGATTCCGGCTCGACCCCGGTGAACGCCTCGAGCTCCTCGTCGCGGAACAGGATGAACAATACGAGGTGGCGCTTGAGCAGCCGGCCGACCGAATTGAGCATCAGTTCGGCGCTGATCGTGTCCGCGAATTCGGTGAAGATCACGACCAGCGAACGGCGGGTGAGGCCGGTCGCGAGGGTCGACAGCCCGAGCGTGTAATTGGTCTCGCGCTCGGAATAGTCGATCTCGCCGGCGACCCGCTGCAGCAGCGCGAAGGAGCGACCGCCGGAGACCGGCCGGCTGGAAACCCGCGGATGCGAATCGAAGCCGAACAGGCTGACCCGGTCGCCGTCTTTCAAGGCGACGAACGCGGTGAGCAGCGCCGCCGAAACCGCGCGGTCGATCCGGGCGACTCCAGCGATCGGCTCGCACATCGTTCGTCCGCTATCGAGCGCGATGACGATATTGTTGTTCCGTTCCGAGCGATATTCGCGGCCGAGCAGCCGGTGGTGGCGCGCCGACTGCTTCCAGTCGATCGCGCGCCGGTCCATGCCCTGCTGGAACTCTGCGAGCGATTCGAACTCGGCGCCCTCTCCGAGCCGGAGCTGGGCGACGAGGCCCATCATCGCGTCGTGCTGGAGCATCTGGGCGCTGCGCTCGCGCACCGCCCTGATGTCGGGCACGATCAGCAGCGCCTGGCCGAGCGTCAGCCTGCGCTGCTTCCAGGCGAGCCGGAACGGGCCCGGCCAGCGCACCCAGACATGCTCCAGTTGGGCAGTTCCACGGCGCAGGGCCTCGAACCGGACGATTGCGTGCGCTGCGCCGTCCTCGACCTGGGCGGTCCGGATCAGGCCGGCGGGGGCATGGAGCAGGTGGTGGGAATCGAGCGCGATCTCGCACGATCCGGGCGCAAGGCCGGGAAAACGCGCGAACATTTCGACGTCGAACTCGGCGCCGACCCCGACAACGCGGGGACCTTCGCAGTCGATCGTCACCGCACGACCCCCGATCAGCCCGTCGATACCGGTCAGCGCGAGCAGGAAGACGGTCGGAATCAGGCCGGCGAACCAGTAGGACGGCGCCACCACGCCGATCAGCAGGGCGAAAGGCGCGATCGCCGCGGCGATCAGGATCGAGGCTCGCGCCGGATAGATCAACGCGGCGCCTCGACCTGGTCGATCAGCCGGGCGATCACCGCTTCGACCGGCCGGCCCTCTATCTCCGCCGCCGGCGACAGGATGACCCGGTGGCGAAGCACCGCCGGCGCCAGCGCCTTGACGTCGTCGG
>JAQGLD010000202.1 GCA_028293055.1 Alphaproteobacteria bacterium | reverse complement strand
TCCACGCTGAGCCCGGCCTCGCTGGGTTCCCATATCGGATATGCGGCGTTGGTATGGTCGCGAATCAGTCTGCCCAAGGCGAACACGGTCAGCGCGGTGGCCAGAGACCAGACGGTCCGCTGCAGCGCCGAGAGCCGTTCGACTACGACCTCGCCCGCTTCGGCCTCGACCCGCGCCCAGTGCCACCAGCCGTAGATCTGGACGACGAAGAAGAAGATCTGGAGGAGGGCGTCGCTGTATAGCCGCGCGTCCAGGAAGACGAAGAAATAGAGCGAGACCATCAGCAGCCCGAACATGTAGTTCCAGACGCTGCGCCGCACGATCAGCACGATATTGGCGAGGCCGAGCAGGGCGGCGATGATCTCGATCCCGGTCATCGCGGGACCCCGTCAGTCAGGCTCGAGGCCGGTCGCTGGCCGGTGGGAAAAGTCTGCACGAGGCGGAGATAGAGCATCGTTTGCGATGAGGCGAGGGGCATCCTTTTCGCGGGCGGGAAGGGACGTCCGCCGAACCGAACCCCGCCTCACTGCGCGATCCCCCCGGCGAGCCGGGAGGACCGAAGGTCAGGCGAAGATGCCGGTATTGCAGGGCGAGGTGGCGCCCTTGCCGTCGGCGCCCCAGCGGCGGAAGCGCTGCGAGTCGACATGGAAGCGGGTGCCCGAATAGAAACCCAGGCCGATATCATATTGCTCGCCACGCAGATCGTGGATCTTGCACAGGCTGCGCATCAGGCCGGCGCGGTCGACGCCGCCGAGCGGCACCATGTCGATCGCATAGAATTCGCGGTGGGCGCTCTTGGGCGCGCCATGGGCGCACTGATTGAGCCCTTCGTCGCGAAAGCCAGAGACGACCTCGACCGGGCCGATCACCGGCTCGACATGGTTGTGGACGAAGGACAGGGTCTTGGCGATATGGGGCCAGTCCGACGGCGGCGCGACCTCGAAGCGCGGACCCGAACATTCGCGCCACATGCTCGCCGTCCTGACCAGCTCCCAGGTCGGAACGACATCCTCGACATCGTCCATCGACAGGAATTGCTTGAAAGACAGCACTTCGGCGCGGGCGGCGGGATCGCGCGCCAGCCAGGCGAGATAATCGGCCTTGTTCTGCCCCTCGGGGAGCTGATCGGCAGAAACGGGAAACGCAAACACCAAGCTCAGCGCAAGCGCTGCCAGTCGGATAAATTGTTGCATATCAACGATATGGTTGAGGTTTTCGGGCCTTCAACCCGGGCGTCTCCACGCCATCGGACGGACCGGGCGAGTCGCACGACAAGTCGATGGCGGCGCAACGGCAACGCGGCGCCGCATCCCTGTCAGACCGTGTCCTTCGAGCAATCCTGCACGATCGCGGTGGTGGGCTGGGGATTGCTGGTCGTGGCCAGGTTGCGGTTGTCGCGCACCAGGAACGCAGCCTTGGTCTTGATCTGGCGCACGCCGAGCAACTTGTTGCTGATCAGCGGCTGGTAGTCGTAAACGATCTCGACGAACATCACCGCAAACCCGGCCGGCGCCTTGATCTCACTGCCCGTGGCGCCCATCCCGGCGACGTGCGAGACGCCGTCGCCGGCGAGGCCATATTGGGACGCATAGCTTTTCTTGCCGAGGCAGCGAGACCAATGGATATACTGCTTCGCGGTCGCGTCCTGCTCCAGGCTGGAGAGAATTACCCGTCCCTTGGTGGCCAGCGGGATGCTCCCGGCCTGGATGCGCACTCCCTGGAAGGCATCGTTGATGTCGGATTCGCGGATAACCTTGAGCGCCGAAGGGCTGCTGAGCCCGATGCGCGAGGTCGTGTCGGCGAGGTTGGCGCTGATCTGGCTGAGCCTCAGGGTGGTGACGGCCAGGTTGGCGCTCTCCAGGCCATAGGTTCCGAGTAGCATCAGGAACGGCGCCGACAGCGCGAATTCCACGATTGCCAGGCCGCTGGTCGAGCGGCGCAGCCGGGCAAAGGTGCGCAATACGCTGCGCAACGGGGGCGTCAGGGTCACGTGCATATCTGGGTCACGGGCGGAGGGGCGGCCTGGTCGCCATAGGGCTGGTTGCGAAGCACGGTCGACGCGCTGATCGTCTGGTTGGCGCTCCAGCCGAGCAGTTTCGCCATGGGAAAGAGGCGGGGATAGCTGACGAACACCTTGTATGTGACCGCGTCCTGGGCGCCGCCATTGCCGTTGACGCCGATATCCGCGTCCCATTTGCCGTTGCCGTTCACGTCCTGGAAACACTCGCCCTTGTCGTATTTGCCATTGAGGGGCGGCTTGTCGATGAAGGTCTCGGCCTGCCCGACTCCGGAAAAGTCGGTATAGGAGAAACGCTGCGGCGCAGGCGTGAACTGGGTGCCCTTGCCGAGCACCTTCTTGACCTGGGCCTGGATGGCCGCGTCGATCGTCGCGCCATTGGCGGTGCCGGTCTCCAGGGTCGAATCGCGGGCTGCCTTCTGCAGGGCGCCCTGCAGCACCGCCGTCGCATATTCGCGATGTGCGAGGTCGAAAAACCCCATGATCATCAGCAGCAGGACGGGCGCGACGAGCGCGAACTCGACCGTGCTGATCCCCTTGCGGTCCCGCGCTATGCGAAATGGATTGCGGATGGTCATTTCGAGAGCCTCAGCTCGGCGATCTTCTGCGCGATCGCCTGGAAGTCCTGGATCAGCGTTGCGGTGTCGCTCGCCTGGAAGGCATGGTCGCTGTCCTGAGCACAGGTGCTCAGCTCGGGAGTCAGCGCCTGGGCGAAGGAGACCACCCACACCGTGTTGCCGGCGTCCTTGGCGGCCTGGCAGAAGGCGAGGAAGCGGGTGTTGTGCGCCGTCGTCTGGTTGGCTCCGCCGATGCGCGCATCGAGCCGCTCGACGCCATAGGTCCCGTAGGCATACATGCTCGGCTCCATCGCGCCGTCGGTCATGAAGATGATGTGCCGGTTGACGGCCTTGCCGTTGAGAGGCGGATCGTTGACGATGGTCTTGAACATGCCGGTCGTCGACATCATCCGGGCTGCCCAAAGCATTCCGATGTCGTGATAGGTCTGACCGTGGGGCACGAAGTCGGCCGCGTTGACATAGCCATCGACCGCCGTCTGGTCGATTTCGGCCAGCTCCTGTGCAGCCTTCGGGCAGGAATAGACCGGAAGCGCATTCGTGAAGCTGGGGTCGAAATATTGTCCGCTGGTTCCGACATTCGGATAGGGGCTTGGATTCGCCTTGCCGGAATCGGTGGCGGCCGCGCTCGATCGGCCGAAGAAGATGTCCGGCCAGGACGGACGGAAACGCGTTGCTTCGTTGGTCGGAGCGTTGTCGATGTCGGTATTGCCGGTGAGCCGCTCTTCGACGCAGCCGTCCCATTTCGAGGTGAGGGTGCTGAAGCCGCTGGCGCCGGCGAGGGTGACGAGCTGCTGCGCGTTCCAACTCCCCGAGCTTGAGACCGTGCCCGTGGTCGGATCCCAATGAGTCGCGCCGGCCGGAGTCAGGTAGTTCGTCGGATTGTAGGATTCGACGTCGTACGTCCAGCTCGTGAAGCCGTAGCGCGTGGTATAGGTGGTGGTCTGCACCGCTCGGTTGCGGACGCAGGTGCCTAGGGCCGAAGCCCCACTACCCGACTTCAGCGTCCAACTGACCAAAGAGTAGGTCGTCACCGTTGTGGCAGTCGGCGCAGGTCCGCCGCCGTTCAGATTGTTGCCGCTCGGGCTGGGAGCGAATCCGGTGAATGCAGAATTCGCAGCATAGGAATTGCAGTTGGTCTGAGTGATGTTGGTCGGGCTGCCATAGGTCTGCTGTGTGTTTACCACGGTCGGGGTGTTGGCAGCGTAAACCGGGTTGTTGAAAAAGGCCTTGCGGGAATCGTAGTTGATCGCCGCCTGAGACATCGATCCGGTGACATTGGTCTGGAGGAGGCTGCCGACATTGACGCCGGACGAATAGGGCACGAAGCCCACTCGCAGCCGCGCCGTGGCAGTCGTCGCTGCCTTGATCGTCGCGAAGAAACTGCTCACCGCGTCGCGAAGCCCGTCGATGCGCGAGTTTGGCTTCTCGGTGGTATAGTATTTGCCGCTCGCCGCCTGGTGAACGTTGGTCGCGGCATAGCTGTCGCAGGTGCTTCCGCTGTCGCTCGGCAGGCACGACATCGATCCGGTTACGTCCAGCACGAACATGATGTCGTTATTGGCGATGTTGAGCTGCGCCTCGCACTGCGCGGTCATTGCGATTGCCGGCTGGCCGAACACCCGCATCAAAGTGGTCGGCACTGTCGCAGTCGCATCACCGTGGACCACGCCATCGCCGCCCGGCGCGTCGGTCAGTGTGATGCCGATGTTGGTGGCGCCATAGGCTTTCTGGGCGAGGTTGATGTTGAAGAAGTTCGTCCCCTGGTCCTTTGCGGCCTGATCCAGCGTGGCTCCGGTCATCGTGCGCCGGGCGGCGAGGACGCCGGCGTCGCAGGCCTGCTGGAGGCGGACCTTGACCAGATAGGCGCGGCTCATGTCGACCGCGCCGCCGACCATTCCGATCAGCGGTATGGTGACCGCTGCGATCATCGCAAGCGTTGCGCCGCGCTCGTCGCGGCGAAGCCGGCCGAGCAAGCCGGCCGGCCTGCGCGGCTTGCCGCTGAACCTGCTTCTGATCCGGGAAAACCACCCCATGTCGCGCAATCTCCGAACCTGCCGAACGGCAT
>JAQGLD010000200.1 GCA_028293055.1 Alphaproteobacteria bacterium | reverse complement strand
GAAACCGGCCTCGCCGCGGCCAGCACCTATAGCGACATGCTCGGCCGGACCTTCCGCGTTGGGGTCCGTCTGCGAATGCAGTAAGTGGCTCGCGCCCCGGCGGGGCGCGGATCGCCAGCCCGCCAGTCAGTGACGGTCGACCGATCCGGCTCGGAGCCTCGCCGGCTGAGCGCATGGCTCATCGTCGCGATCCTCGTCGCGCCGCTGATTTCCGGCTGGCTCTCGCTCGGACCCGTTCATTCGCGGTCGGGTCGCCAGGGCGCGTTGCTGCTCGCCTTCCTCTCCCTGGCCACGGCGATCGCGGCCGGCTTCTCCTGAACCGGGCAAAAAAAGGGCCGGCGCAAAGGCCGGCCCGAAGTCTTTAGGAGAGGATGCCTGAAAGGCCTCTCCTTAGTGCTGCTCGGCCGGTTTGTTCGCAAGTGCAAAAGAAATGTGTGCAGATGCGAAGACTGCACCTGACACCGGTTTCTGCGCCGAATCAACCATCTCTCCGAGACAGGAACGCGCTCGACGGCACATTGACGAAGGCCTCCTCGGTGTGATTATGTTGCACTGCAGCAAGAGCGCGGAAGCGAGTCGCCGGCGGCAGCGCCGGACCTCTCCCGCAAAAAAGGCTGTCACCCCAATCGCCCGTTGCAGGGCAGGGAAGGAGCCAGGAATGGAGATGCTGGACCAGGATTATTTCTATCGCCGCGCGGAAGAGGAGATCGACCGCGCCCGTATTTCGACCGCGGAGCGGGTCGTCCGCTTCCACTACGAGCTGGCGGGCCTCTATCTGGACCGAGTCTATGGCGCCGAAGGCAATCCCCGCTTTGCTCTCGAGGGCCTGGCCCCGAGGCACTGATCGTCCATATCTCGACGGTCCGGAGTGAAGCTTCGGCCGGAGGTTCGGGGGAGACGATCGGGCGGCATTCTCCCAGCCGCAATCGCCCCCGAAAAAAATCTTACATTCCGACGGCGCCAAGCACCCTCAGATCGCGCCGGACTTCTTCCGTGCGAAGGCCGCGGACCGCACGGGTCAGCGATTCGAGCCGGCCCAGGGGCCGCTGAAGCGGAGTCGAGATGCTCGCGCGAACGAACATCCGCCACCGCCATTCGTCGGCCTGGGCGAGCTGAGGCTGGCCCTGGACGGCTGCAAGCAAGATCAATGGTCCAATCATATATCCCCCGATGGTTCCCACCACAGTCGTAGAACTACGCTTCCATGGTAAAGATGGCCTTAACCAAGGCCTCAGGGGCATACCGTCCCGTTCCGGCTCGCTTTCCCGGGCGAAGGCATTTCTGGACGCTGGACTCTCCGCGGCGAGCAAAGATAAACTGGCCGGTCGTGACGCCATGGCGCCGTGGGGGCGGACCCTAAGGCGCCCGCGTTCGTTACGGCTGCGAGGTGGATTGCGGTTCAGGCCGCATCCGGCAAGAACAGGCTTTCGGGAGGTTCGGACATGAACAAGGCTCTTTTACTCGCCGCGGCTGCGGGCACCTTCCTGATCAGCTCGGCGCCGCCGCGGTCGTCCGGCCCGGTCGCCGACGGTGTCGGCTATCCGCCTTGCTCGCGCTCGGTGCGAGACCGCTGCATCCAGCTTCACGAGCGCGGCGTGGCGACTGCGAAGAACCTCGCGATGAATTCCGACGACGGGCCACGCGGCGAGGGACCGGGCCCGCGCGATCGTTATGCCGAGGGTCCGCCGCCGCGCGACATGATGCCCCACGGCATGATGCCCCACGGCCGCAACATGGACGGCAGGATGGACGGCATTCCGGAGATGGACTCGGTGGTCGGCCCACCGCCGCCCGAGCCCGCGATGCGGATGGCGATGAACGATTATCCGCCCTGCGCCGGCGGAATGGACGATCGCTGCATCGAGCGGCATGTCCTCGTCCGCCAGCATGCCCGCATGCTCAGGATCGGCGAGCGCGGCTGACCGGTAGCAAGTCTAGGGTCGGTTTCGACCCTAGCCCTGCGGCCGCTTCAGCTTATGGTCGGCGCGGCAGATGGCGAGCGATTGCTGGCGCACGCTCCGGATCCTGACGACGCGCTTCGCCTTGCGGTCGACGTCCGCGCTCATGCAGGCGCAGCCATAGCCGTAGGAGCTGCCATTGGTGACCACCCAGCGCGATTCGCTGAGGTCGGGCATCGTGTCGAGGCCGCGCGCCTGATAGCCGCCCTGCACCCCCATCACCCATTCGCCCTCCCGATCGATCAGCGACCAATTGGCCGGAGTCGGATTGACCACCCATCCGCAGCGCGGCGCAGGCGCCTTGGCCGCTGCCGCCAGCGGCGCGGGGAGACTCGCCGCGATCGGCAAGGTGGCGAGCAGGAGGGCGCAGGTCGACACGGCCTTGATCATCTTTTTCCTTTCAGTCATCGACCCGGGCGGGCGAACGAGGCTCGCACTGGCTAATGCCATGGCGGCTGCGGCCTGGGTAGGGCAGGTTGGCAGGGGGCAGCCGAGGCCGGAATGGTGGCGCATGCCGGCGCCCCCCACCCCATATCGTCGCGAAGCAACTTCACCTAGACTGAGCGCGATGGCGCGGACCCACCCCCAGTCTTGGCGATGAGCCCCGGCAGCGCCGACGCGCCCCTCGCCCTCGAGGCGAAAGACGTGGTCGTGCGCCTCGGCAATGTCGTCGCGGTCGACCGGGCCAGCCTCCGGGTCGAAGCCGGCGAGGCAGTCGCTCTGGTCGGCGAGAGCGGGGCCGGCAAGACCACCTTGCTGCGCTGCTTCAACCGCATGGTCGTACCGAGCTCGGGGACGGTGCGGGTCGGCGCATCGGATGTCGCCGACCAGCCGGTCGAGGCGCTTCGCCGCGGCATCGGCTATGTCCCGCAGCAGGGCGGGCTGCTGCCGCACTGGAATGTGCTTCGCAACGCCGCCTTCGTTCCGATGCTGCTCGGCCGCTCCGATCCGCGCGGCGACTCCGCCGCAGCGCTCGATCGGGTCGGGCTAGATCCCTCCAAATTCGGTCCCCGCTTCCCCGACTCCCTGTCCGGCGGCCAGCGCCAGCGTGTCGCCTTGGCCCGCGCCATCGCCGCCCGGCCCGGAGTGCTGCTGATGGACGAGCCCTTCGGAGCGCTCGACGCGATCACCCGGGCGGATGTTCAGGCCGCCTGCGCCGAGCTGCGCCGCGAGCTCGCCATCACCACCCTCCTGGTCACCCACGACCTGGTCGAGGCGGACCGGCTCGCCGACTCGATCGTGGTGATGCGCTCCGGCCGGATCGAGCAGCGCGGGACGCTCGCCGAGCTACGCGCCTCGCCGGCCTCGGCCTATGTCGCCAGCCTGGTCGAGCGCGCCTTGTTCGGGATCGCCGGCTGATGCGCGGCGCTGCGATCCTGCTCGCCATTCTGCTCCTTTTCTGCGCCGCTCCGGCGCCTGCGGCCGCGCCCCGGGCCGCCGCCGCGCCGATCGTCATCGCCTCCAAGCCGTTCGGCGAATCCTATCTGCTCGCCGAGATGTTCGCCCAGACGCTCGAGCGGCGCGGGATCGCGGTCGAGCGCCGGCCCGGCCTCGGCAGCACCGAGATCATCTTCCAGGGGATGCGGGCCGGATCGGTCGATCTCTATCCCGAATATAGCGGCACCGGCCTGATCGCCATCCTCCACGACACGCTGCCGGCCGAGGCGCTCGCCGATCCACGCCGGGTCTACGACCATGTCTCGCGCGAATTCGCCGCCCGCTACGCCATGCGCTGGCTGCCCCCGCTCGGCTTTCAGAATGTCTATGCGATCGCGGTGCGCCCGGACACGGCCCGTTCGCTGCACCTCGTCACGCTCGGCGATCTGGCCCGCGAAGCGCCCAGGCTCGATGCCGGCTTCACCGCCGATTTCATCGGCCGGCCCGACGGGCTGGCAGGGCTGGCCCGGGCCTATGGCCTCCATCCGCGAGCGGTCCGCCCGCTCTCGCCGGCGCTCAAATATCAGGCGCTCGCGGCCGGCGGAGTCGATGTCGTCGACGGCTATTCCACCGATGGCCTGCTCGATCGCTACCATCTCGTCGTGCTGCAGGACGACCGCCACTTCTTCCCGCCCTACGAGGCCGCGGCGCTGCTCGGCCCGCGCGCGGCGGCGCGCCCCGACGTCGTTTCGGCGCTGGCCCTGCTCAGCGGCCGCATCGACGAGGCGCGGATGCGCGCGCTCAACCGGCGGGTGGAGGTCGACGGGGAGCCGGTCGCACGGGTCGCGGCCTCCGCTTTGGCGGCGCTCGGTCTTTCCGCGGCACCCGCGCGGCCCCGGATCGAAGCAAGCGAGGGGAGGGGCGGCTTCCTGCCTTATCTGTGGGGGCGCCGGGCGCTCCTCCTCCAGCTCGCCTTGCGCCATCTTTTCCTGGTCGCGGTCGCGCTCGCGGCGGCCGCGCTGATCGCCATCCCGCTCGGCCTCGCGCTGGAGCGGGCGCGGCGCTCGGCCGGGATCGTGCTCGGCGGCCTGGGCATATTGCAGGTGATCCCGAGCATCGCCTTGCTCGCCTTCATGGTCCCCCTGCTCGGAATCGGAATCGTCCCGGCACTGGTCGCCTTGTGGCTCTACGCGCTCTACCCGATCGCGCGCGGCACCTATAGCGGGGTGCGCGATGCCGATCCCGCCGCGGTCGAGGCCGCCGAAGCGCTCGGCGCGACTCCGCGCCAGAGCCTGATCATGGTCCGTCTGCCGCTCGCCGCGCCTGCGATCATGGCCGGGGTCCGCACCGCCGCGGTGATCACCGTCGGCGCCGCGACGCTCGCCGCCTTCATCGGCGCCGGCGGACTGGGGGAGCCGATCGTCGAGGGACTCGCCCTTGCCGACGCCCGGATGATCCTGTCGGGCGCGATTCCCGCCGCGATCCTCGCGCTTCTGGTCGACGGAGGCCTCGCTTTGGTCGAGCGGCGGGTCGCACCGGCGCATCTGCGCAAGCGACGAGCGGGCTGAGCTTCCACCAGGCCCTGCGCTAACTCCTCCTAAACCTCTTTCGTCCAGTTTGCGGCTTGTGAACGCCCCCGTCCATCACTGGTTCTGCGATCCTCTCGCCGAAGCGCCCGATCGCCGCCGCGCCTGGCGACGACCGGTGCTCATCCAGGCGCGCAAGAAGGAGGGCGGCAAGCCCCCGGTGGAGGTCGTCGTCACCGATCTCACCCCCGAAGGCTGCCGGATCGAGGGCGAGTTCGAAGTCGCCGAGGGCGCGGAGGTGTGGCTCGCAATCCCCGGAATCGCGCCGCGCCGGGCCCGAATCGCCTGGGCACTGGGCGGGGCCGCCGGCTGCGCCTTCGTCTTTCCGGTCCTCGGCATGGTCGTCGACGATGTCGCCGGGGCGGTACCGCGCGGCTGATCCGGGCGGATCGGATATTCGATAGACTCGTTGCGGGTCCGGTGGGCCGGGACCCGGCGCAGAACGAGAGAGACCAAGATGAGCTCGCCGACCGCATTCCTGTTCGATCTCGACGGCACCCTGGTCGACAGCGTCTACCAGCATGTCCTCGCCTGGCACCGCTCGCTGCAGCGCGAGAATATCCAGCTTTCGGTCTGGCGCATCCACCGCAAGATCGGGATGAGCGGCGGCCTGTTCACCAACCAGTTGCTCCGCGAGCTCGGCGAGTCGGTCGATGCAGCGACGATCGAGCGGCTCCGCGCCGGCCATGCCGAGGCCTATATCGAGCTTTCCGCCGAGGTGGCGCCGCTGCCCGGGGCGATCGACCTGCTTCATACCCTCGAATCGCTCGATCTGCCCTGGGCGATCGCGACCAGCGGCCGGATGCTGACCGCCCGGCCCAATCTCGACGCGCTCGAGGTCGACCATGACAAGGCGGTGATCGTCACCCGCGACCAGGTCCATTTCGCCAAGCCCGACCCCGATCTGTTCATCGAGGCCGCGCGCCGGCTCGGGACGACGACCCAAGGCTCGTACGTGATCGGAGACAGCATCTGGGACATGATCGCAGCAGCGCGCTGCGGAGCGCTCGGCATCGGCCTGCTCTCGGGCGGCTATGGCCGCGACGAGCTCGAACGCAGCGGCGCCCTGCGAGTCTATGACGACCCCGCCGACATGCTCCGCCACCTCGACGAAATCGCCCCGCGCACTCGGGATTGAGCGGAGCAGCTGATGCGGTTTCGCCCCTCCCCTCGATGGGGAGGGGTTGGGGAGGGGTGGACTCTCCGCGTGCTCGGTGGGAGTGCCGGAGTCCACCCCCACCCGACCCTCCCCCATCAAGGGGGAGGGTGCTTACCGCGCCGGCACCTTGATCCCGAGCAGCACCAACTCGCCGCCCGCCGGAATCCCGAACCAGTGCGGCGCTCCGGCCGGGACCAGGAACGTGTCGCCGGCCTTGAGCGAGCGGGTCGTGCCGCCGTCGATCCGGCTGCCCTGGACCAGCCCCGGATTGCTCGTCTCGGGATCGGCCATCACCCCTCCGGACACCAGGGTTCCCGATCCGGCGACGACCGTCGCATATTCCGCCTCGCTCGGGTGGATGGCCGGCCGCCCGGGCGCCTTCCAGATCTCGAGCGCCGCGACCGCGGCGCCGCCGCGCAGCAGCGGGCGCCAGAGGAAGGTCTGGCCCGGCTTCATCTCGCGCTCCATCGCAGCGACCGCCGCCTGTATCTCGGTAGCCGAGGCGACCTCGGTCGGGACGGGCGAAGCGGCCGCGGCGGCGAGCGCAACGGCAAAGGCGACGGCGATCATCCCCGCCGCGCCGGGGCGAGGCTGATCCGCTGGCGCTCCCGCGCCGAGCGGTAGATCGCCTCGATCAGCCGCATGTCGCGCAATCCCTCCTCGCCGGATACGATCGGCTCGCGCCCGCTCGCTATGCATTGCGGCAGATGGTCGAGCTGGGCCGAGAACTGGGTCTGGCCCGGGCCCGGCGGCGGAATCAGTTCCCGCTCGCGGCCGTCGCGGCCGGTCCACATATGATTGCCAGAATAGCGCGTCGCGGGCTCCATTTCGACCCGGCCCTGGTCGCCGACCATCAAAATATGGTTCTGGTTGGAGCTGTACATCGAATGGCAGCTACCGATCACGCCCGAAGGAAATTCGAGGGTGAAGGCGATCTGGTCTTCGACCTCGTGGAATCGCGGGTCGCTGCGGTCGGTCGATTCCTGCGCGGTGACCGCGATCGGCTCCTCGCCGGTAATATAGCGCGCCGCATTGAGCGCGTAGATGCCGATGTCCATCAGCGATCCGCCGCCCGAAAGCGCCCGCTTCAGCCGCCAGACCGAGGGATCGCGCTGGACGAAGCCGTGCTCGGATCGGAAATAATGCGGCTTGCCGATCGCGCCGCTGCGCACCAGCCTGATCGCCTTGAGGTTGGTCGCCTCGAAATGGCAGCGATAGCCGATCATCAGCTTGCGCCCGGCCGCCTTGCACGCCGCGATCATCGCCTCGCACTCCCGCACCGAGACCGCCATCGGCTTCTCGCACATGACATGCTTGCCGGCTTTGGCGGCGCGGATCACATATTCGGCATGCATCGAATTGGGCAGGCAGACATAGACGATGTCGACATCCGGATTGTCGCGGATGGAATCGAAATTCGCGTAGGAATAGACGCTCCGGTCCGGCAGGCCGTGCTCGGCGGCAACCCTTTTCGCTTTCTCCGGATCGCCGCTGACCACCGCCGCCAGCCGGCTCATCGTGCAATTGGCGAATTGCGGAGTGATGACTCCGAGCCCGTACGTGCCGAGCCCGACGATCGCATAGCCCATCTTGCGCCCCGAGGGCTGCGCCAGGCCGCTCCCCGATGTCGCCGCCAGCGCCGCCGCGCCGGCGATCATTTCGCGTCGTCCAAGCTCCATTCCGGCCTCCTCTAGTGTGGCGATTCGGAAATTCGCACTGATTGCGTGGCACGGCCGGAGCGGATTTCCGAATCTCCAGCCACACTAGCAACTATATGATTCTAGTGTGCTTTATTGAATTCGAAGTTCGCTCGGAGCGTGGCCCGGTAACAGGGCGAACTCGAATTCAACACACTAGCTGCGACCGCCATGGCGTGTCGCGTCCCTACCAACCGACGCCGGCAGCCCCCGCCTTCGGAATGCGGCCGTTGCGCCCCCGTTCTAACCGATCGGAGTTGGTAGCGCTATCAGACTTGGGCGGCGGCAGGATTTTTCTTGTCATGCTGAACTTGGTTCAGCATCCAGTCCTCCACCCGTCGATGGGTGACCCAGCTGGACCCTGAATCGAGTTCAGGGTGACGCCGAACGGGCAAATACCCCCCGCGCCTACCCCAAGGTCCGCTTGAACAGGGCCAGGGTCCGCTCCCATGCCAGCGAAGCTGCGGCCTTGTCGTAGCGCGGGGTGGTGTTGTTGTTGAAGCCGTGCTCGACGCCTGGATAGACGAACACATGATAGCGCACCTGCGCCTTGTCGAGCGCCTGTTCGGCCGGCGGCCACATCGCTCCGATCCGAGAATCGTTTCCGGCGAGATTGACCAGCATCTCCGCCTTGATCGCGGGAATCGCCTCGGGTGCTGGCGGAGTCCCGTAGAACGGCAC
>JAQGLD010000184.1 GCA_028293055.1 Alphaproteobacteria bacterium | reverse complement strand
GCTCGCGACCACCGAGGGTCCGCACGAGGATCTCGACCACCACGCAGCGATCCGCGCCTCCGGCTGGGCGGGAAGGGTGATCACCACCTATCGCCCGGATCCGGTCGTGGATCCCCAGCATGAGGAGTTCGGCAGCGCGCTCGACCGGTTCGGCGCGATGACCGGCGAGGATGTGCACGGCTGGGACGGCTATCTCGCCGCGCACCGCAAGCGGCGTGCCGATTTCCGCGCCGCCGGCGCGACTGCGACAGACCATGGCCACCCGACAGCCCGCACGGCCGACCTCGGCCTTGGAGAAAAGCGGACCCTGTTCGGCAGGATCGTCTCCGGCGCCTTCACGCCTGAGGACGCCGAGCTGTTTCGCGCCCAGATGCTGACCGAAATGGCGGCGATGAGCGTCGAGGACGGGATGGTGATGCAGATCCATCCCGGCTCGTTCCGCAACCACAATCAGAGCCTGTTCGAGACGTACGGCCGCGACAAGGGCGCCGACATTCCGACCCGGACCGATTATGTTCACGCCCTAAAGCCTTTGCTCGATCGCTTCGGCAACGAGCGCAATCTCTCGATCATCCTCTTCACGCTCGACGAAAGCAGCTATGCGCGCGAGCTTGCCCCGCTCGCCGGCCACTATCCCTGCCTGAAGCTCGGCCCGTCCTGGTGGTTTCACGACAGCCCCGAGGGCATGCGCCGATTTCGCGAGATGACCACCGAGACTGCCGGATTCTACAACACGGTGGGCTTCAACGACGACACACGGGCGTTTCTATCGATCCCGGCCCGGCACGATGTCTCGAGGCGTTCGGACTGCGCCTTCCTTGCGCGGCTGGTCTCCGAGCATCGTCTCGAGGAAGGTGAGGCGGCCGAGCTCGCCCACGACCTCGCCTACGGCCTGGTCAAGCGCGCCTACCGGCTCGACCAGGAAGCGGCGGCCGCGGCGTGATGGCAGGTCCTTCCCGCAAGCGGCGAGGATTACTTCGCCGGTTCGGCCTTTCCGGCCGTGCTTGGGCCGGGCAGGGTCGTAGTGTCGATCAGCGAATCCCCGCCTAGCGTGCGGTAGAGGTCGACCAGGTTGGTCGCGCGGGCGAGCCGGGTCTGGGCCAGCGATTGCCGCGCCGAATAGAGCGTGCGCTGCGCCAGCAGGCTGTTGAGGAAGGTGTCGATACCGCCGCGATAGCGTGCCTCGGTCAGCGCATAATTGTCCTGCGAGGCGGCGACGAGGTCGGTCTGCGCGGCCATCTGCTGGCCGATCGTGCCGCGCCTGGCGAGGGCGTCGGAGACTTCGCGGAACGCGACCTGGATGACCTGTTCGTAGCGCGCGACGTAGAGGTCGCGCTGGGCGCGGGCATAAGCGAGGTTGCCGCGATTGGCCCCACCGTCGAAGATCGGCACCGAGGCGCTCGCCCCAGCGGTGAAGTTGAAGGCTCCAGCCGAGAAGAGCGCGGTCAACGAGTTGCTGGCGAGGCCGAGCAGGCCGGTCAGGCTGATCGTCGGGAAGAAGGCGGCGCGGGCGGCGCCGATCCGCGCGTTGGCGGCGCGAAGCTGATATTCGGCCTCGACCACGTCGGGCCGGCGAAGCAGTATTTCCGAGCTCAGCCCGGCGGGCAGCTCCGCGAGCAGTGGATCGGCCTGCTCGATCGACGCCGGAAGCTGGGAATCGTCGATCGGAGCGCCGACCAGCAATTGCAGGAGGTTGCGGTCCTGCGCGACCGCATTGGTCTGGCTGGCGACATCGCTTCGCGCCTGGTCGAGAACGGTCTGGGCCTGGCGTAGGTCGATTCGCGACACGATCCCGCCGCGCAGGCGGGCGCTGGTGAGCTGGACCGAGCGCGATGCGCTGGACTGGGTCGCGCGCGCGATCTCCAGCAGGGTGCGGTCGGCGGCGAGCGTGTAATAAGCGGTCGCGAGCTGGCCCACCAGCGACAGGCGGGTGGCGCGGGCCGCCGCCTCGGTCCCGAAATATTGGTCGAGCGCGGAATGGCTGAGGCTTCGCACGCGTCCGAACAGGTCGAGCTCGAACGAGCTGACCCCGACCTCGGCGCTATATTGCGAACCGACCGAGAAGTTGCGGCTGGTGCTGGAGGTGCCGCTCGTTCCGGTGCCCGTACCGGTTCCGGTACCCGTTCCAGTGCCGGTACCCGTCCCAGTCCCAGTCCCAGCCCCAGTCCCAGTCCCAGTTCCGGTTCCAGTAGTTCCATTTCCATTGGTGGTGGTCGTCGTCGTGCTGGTCGTCGCGCCGGCCACTCCGACACGGCCGCTGGCATCGACCTGGGGCAGGAGCTGCGATCGCTGGACACGGTATTGCGCCGCCGCCGAAGCGATATTGGCGGCAGCGATCCGCAGGTCGCGATTATTCGACAGCGCCTGCTCGATCAGCGCCTGCAGCCTGGGATCGCGGAAGATGTCGCGGTAGCTGACGCTCGGCAACGCGGCCTCGCTCTGCCGCAGATAGGAATCGCCAACCGGCCAGCTCGGCGGCACCGGCGCCTCGGGCCGGGCATAATGCGGCTCGAGGCTGCACGAGGCGAGCGCACTTCCGAGCAGGAGGGGGAGGAGGAGCTTTTTCATTGCGCGGGCGCCTCGCGCATCGCTTCGGGCTCCTCGTGCCGGCGCCCGTGGAACAGGCGGCGGACGAGGACGAAGAAGAGAGGGACGAAGAAGATGGCGAGGATGGTGGCGGTCAGCATGCCGCCCATCACTGCGGTTCCGATCGCGATCCGGCTCTTCGCGCCGGCACCGGTGGAGATTGCAAGTGGCAGCACCCCGAAGATGAAGGCGAGGCTCGTCATCAGGATCGGCCGAAGCCTGAGCCGTGCGGCCTCGATCGCGGAATCGAAGGCGCTCTTGCCCTGCCGCTCCGCCTGCTCTGCGAATTCCACGATCAGGATCGCATTCTTGGCGGAGAGGCCCATCGTCGTCAGCAGCCCGACCTGGAAGTAGACGTCGTTCTCGAGCCCGCGCAGCGCGACCGCGAGCGCGGCGCCGAGCAGGCCGAGCGGGATCACCAGGAGGACCGAGATCGGGATCGACCAGCTCTCGTAGAGCGCTGCGAGGCAAAGGAAGACGACGAGCAGCGACAAGGCATAGAGATAGGGCGCCTGCCCGCCGGAGAGGCGCTCCTGATAGGACAATCCGCTCCAGTCGACCGAGACTCCCTGTTCCTTGGCGGCGATCGCTGCGATCCGGTCCATCGCGGCTCCGGAGCTCTTGCCCTCGGCGGCCTGGCCCTGGAATTCATAGGCCGGCACGCCGTTGTAACGGCTCAAGGTCGACGGGGCGCGAGTCCAGTCGGTGCTCGCGAAGGAGGAGAAGGGCGCCATGCTGCCGCTGGCGGTGCGCACATACCAGCTGGCGAGATCCTCGGGCCGGCTGCGATAGGGCGCGTCGCCCTGGACATAGACGCGCTTGACCCGGCCCCGGTCGATGAAGTCGTTGACATAATTGCCACCCCAGGCGGCGCTGAGCGTGGAATCGACATCGGCCTGGGCGAGCCCGAGCGCTCCGATCTTGGCCTGGTCCTCATTGACCTCGAGCGAGGGATTGTCCTCGAGCGTGCTGAGTCGGACGGCGGCGAGGTCGGGGTCGCGATTGGCGGCCGCAAGCACCCGGTCGCGAGCCGCCTTGAAGTCTTCGAGCGATAGCGACCCGGTGTTGAGCAGCTCCATGGTGAAGCCGGTCGACTGGCCCAGACCGCGAACCGGGGAGGGGTTCAGCGCGAAGAACTGGACGTCGCGAAGCGAGGCCAGGCTGCCGGTGGCGCGCTGGGTGATCGCCTGGGCACTATTCTTGGTTCCCTTGCGGTCGGACCAGGGCGCGAGCGCGAGGAAGCCGCGGCCGGCATTCTGGCCGGATCCGGCCTGGTTGCCGCCGACCACCGTGAACATCGCGTTGATGTTCTTGCTTTCCGGGCCCTGGAAATATTTCTCGATCGCCTGCGCCGCGGCGAGGGTGCGCGCCTGGGTCGCGCCCGGCGGCAGAGTGAACTGAAACTGCGCCGTACCCTGGTCCTCGGTCGGCAGGAAGCTGGTCGGCAGGCGCAGGAAGACGAAGCCGAGCAGGACGGTCAGCAGCACATAGAGGATCATCGCCATTCGGCCATGCTCGATCGTGCGCTCGACCCCGTGCTGATAACGAACGAGCATGTTGCGAAAGCCGGTGTCGAACCGGGCTCCGAAACGACGAAAATAGCCGCCGATTCCGCTCTTCCTGGCGGGTTCGTCGCCTTCGTCCGGCTTTTTCGTGGGCTTGAGGAGGGTCGCGGTGAGGGCCGGGGAAAGCACCAGGGCGACCACCACCGACAGGATCATCGAAGAGACGATGGTGATCGAGAACTGGCGATAGATCACTCCGACCGAGCCGCCGAAGAAGGCCATCGGCAGGAACACCGCGGAAAGCACCAAGGCGATCGCGATCAGGGCGGTCTGGATCTCGCCCATCGACTTCACCGTCGCGTCGTGCGGCGACAGGCCCTCTTCCTCCATCACCCGCTCGACATTCTCGACGACGACGATCGCGTCGTCGACGAGCAGTCCGATCGAAAGCACCAGCCCGAACAGGGTGAGGGTGTTGATCGAGAATCCGAACAAAGCGAGCACGCCGAACGTGCCGAGCAGCACGACCGGCACTGCGATCGCCGGGACCAGAGTGGCGCGCCAGTTCTGGAGGAACAGGAACATGACGATGACGACGAGGATGATCGCCTCGATCAGGGTCTTCACCACTTCCTCGATCGACAGGCGGATGAAGGCCGTGCTGTCGTTGGGATAGGAGAGGCGGAATCCGTTCGGAAAGGATTTCGAGCGCGCGTCGACTTCCGCGCGGACCAGCTTGGCGGTCTTCAGCGCGTCGGCGCCCGGCGCAAGCTGGATCGCGATGCCGGCCCCGGGATGGCCGTTCAGCCGGCTCATCGCGCCGTAGCTCTCGCTGCCAAGCTCGATTCGCGCCACGTCCTGGAGGAGCACGGTCGAGCCGTCGGTCTGCGTCTTGAGGATGATCTGGCGGAACTGCTCCGGGGTGCTCAGCCGCGAGCGCGCGGTCACGGTTGCGCTCAGCATCTGGGTCGCAGGCGAGGGCTGGCCGCCGATCTGCCCCGCGGCGACCTGGGTGTTCTGCGCCTGCACCGCCGAGATGACGTCGCGAGGCATCAATTTGTAGCTGGCCAGCTTGAACGGATCGAGCCAGACTCGCATCGCATATTGGGCGCCAAACACATTGACGTCGCCGACTCCGGCGACTCGACCGATCGGGTCCTGGAGGTTCGAAACGAGATAATCCGAGACGTCGGCCGACGTCACCTTGTCGGTTTCGTCGTAGATCGCGACGACCATCAGGAAGTCCGCATTGGACTTGGTGACGACGAGCCCCTGCTGCTGCACCTGCTGGGGCAGGCGGGGCAGGGCCTGCTGGACCTTGTTCTGCACCTGGACCTGGGCGATGTCGGGATTGATCCCCTTGTCGAACGTCGCCGTGATATTGACTCCGCCGCTCGCATTGGAGCTGGCCGAGAAATAGAGCAGGCCGTCCAGGCCGGTAAGCTGCTGCTCGATCACCTGGGTGACCGAGGATTCCACGGTCTGCGCGGAAGCGCCCGGATAGTTTGCGCGGATATTGACCGAGGGCGGGGCGATGTCCGGATATTGCTCGATCGGCAGCGTCAGGATCGCTCCGACGCCCGCCAGCATGATCACGATCGCGATCACCCAGGCGAAGATCGGCCGGTCGATGAAGATACGCGAGATCATCGAGCGATCAGCCATCCCCGCCGGAGCGGGCGCCGCCGCCGCCGCCGCCGGCGCCCGGCGAGCGCTTGCGCGG
>JAQGLD010000119.1 GCA_028293055.1 Alphaproteobacteria bacterium | reverse complement strand
GCGCGCAGGAGGATGTGGGTGCCCTTCTTCTCGACCAGCCGACCGACGTGGAGAATGGTTTTGGAGTCCCCGCGGCCGCTACCGACCGGAAACGATCCGAGGTCGACGCCGATATGATGGGTGACGGTTCGCGCGTCGGGATAGCCGCGGAGCAGCGCCTGGCGGCGGATCGCGGCGGACACCGCGATGAACAGCTCTCCGGACTGCATCAGCCGATGCTGGAGCAGGGCGTAGCGCATCCACGAAAGCCGGCCCGAACCGAGCATGGCGCGCTTCGTGCGATTGACGTCATAGCCGTGGAGCGTCGTCACCAGCGGCACGCCGAGCCGAGCCGCGACCGGCAAGGCGAGCAGCCCGTCCGGCCCGAAATGGGCGTGGATCAAGGCGGGCCGGAATGGCTGCAGCTGCTCGGCGAGACGCTTGCCGTTGCCGAGCAGCTTGAGCGCCGCACCCTGCGCCCGACCGGCAAGGATCAAGGTCCGGCCGGCAAGGGCTGCAGGCACATTCCCCTTGTCCTCAAGGCCGGCGATCAAAGGCTGATAGCGCCGTAACGCCGCCGCCTGCGCCGCCACGAACGTCTCGGAGGCATTGAACAGGGGCGATCGGAAAACCGCGACGACCGGCCTCTGGTCAAGGTCGAACGGGGGTGGCAGGGGGGCGGGCATGTGAATGTGGCGACCGTCATCGCCGCCGCCGCAGGCAAAAGTCAAACCGGGACGATCGAAAGTGCGCCGCGATGAGTGACAAGGATGCGGCCGGGCGAGCGATCCTGCGCGGCGCGCGCGCCACAGCGTTCGGCTTCGTCATTCGCTTCGGGGCTCGCTTGCTCTTCCTGTTCGTCGCTGGACGATTGTTCGGAGCGACCATATTCGGCGCCTATGTCCTCGCCGCAGCGATCGTCGAGCTTGCGGTCAGCGTCGGAGCGCTGAGCACCAAGAAGACCCTGTTTCCGATGCTCGACAATCATGCCGAGGCTGGCGATCGCGCGCCAGGCCATGTCGTTGCCGACGCCGCCTTGCTGGTCACGCTCGCCTCCCTCGTCCTCGCCGCCTCGATCATGGTCGTCGTCGTCCTGCTCCCGACCGAATGGCTGCCACCGACAACCGAAACCACCTTGTTCCTGCTCGCCCCGATGATCGCAGGCCAGGCCCTGCTCGACCTGTTCCTCGCCGCCGCGCGCTGGAAGCAGACCGTGCGCTACGAAGTGGTCAGTCGCAGCCTGATCGAGCCTTATGCGGCCACGCTCGGATCGATCGCCGCATGGGCTGCGGGCCTCCAGGCGACCGGGCTCGTCATCGGCTATTGGTGCGGTACGCTCGCCGCTCTGGCTTATGCCGCTTATGGCGCGAGGCGCAGCCTCGGCGGCCTCGGGCTCGCCCATTACCGGCCGAACCAGTCGGTAATGAAGGCCGTCCTCGCCGCGGCGGGCTCGAACAGCGCGGTCGATCTGCTCAATGCGCTTTATTCCCGGATCGACCTGTACATGGTCGGCCTGCTGCTCGGCGAGGGGCCGACCGGCATTTACGGCATGGCGCGCCAGGTAACCACTCCGATCCGCCAGGTCCGGCAGAGCTTCGACGGACTGCTTATTCCCGCGGTCGCGCGAACGCTGGCGTTGCGCGGCTCGCGCGAAACCGGCGAAGCCCTGGCTTCGGCGACGCGACTGATCCTGGTCATCCAGCTTCCGATCCTGATTGGCCTCGTCGCGGTCGGCGCGCCCTTGATGGAGGCGCTCGGCCGCGGCTTCTCGGTCGGCTACTGGGCCTTGCTCGCACTTGCCGGCGCGGAAGTGATCCAGGCCGCCTTCAGCATGGGCGACCTGATCTTCGTCTACCTGAAGCCGCGGGTCGGCCTCAGGATCACGCTGGCCGGAATCGCCCTGGGAATCTTGGTCGCGGCATTGCTGATCCCGCAGCTCGGCATCAGCGGCGCTGGGCTCGCGGTGCTGATCGCCTACACGTTCAGGGCGTGGCTGCGGGTCCGGCAGCTCGGTTCGCAATTCGATGTCCATGTGCCGGCCGCGCGCCACGCTTGGCCATTGGTCGCCGCAGCGCTCGGCTGCGCCACGGCGATAGCGATCCACCGCCTGACCGGCCTGTCGCCGCGCCGCTTCGATGGCTTCGCCCTGATCGGTGGCCTCGCCGTCTATGCGGGCGGAATCGCGGTCTGGATGCGGGTTAGGGGAGAGAGATTGTCGCTCAGCGGTTTTGCGACACATCCGAGCGGAGCCTGAACCGAATGCGTATCGCGACCTTCAATGTGAACGGAGTCAACGGCCGGATCGACCTGCTCGCCGACTGGCTGGGGGAGACCTCGCCCGATGTCGTCTGTCTCCAGGAACTCAAGGCGCCGGAGGAGAAATTTCCAGCCGCCCGCCTCGAGAAAGCGGGTTATGGAGCGATCTGGCACGGCCAGGCGCGCTGGAACGGGGTCGCCATCCTCGCCAGGGGATGCGAGCCGATCGAGACCGGCCGAGGCCTTCGCGGCGATCCCGAAGACATGCAGAGCCGTTACATCGAGGCGGCGGTGCGCGGGGTGCTGATCGGCTGTCTCTACCTTCCCAATGGCAATCCCCAGCCGGGCCCGAAGTTCGACTACAAGCTCGCCTGGATGGAGCGGTTGATCGCTCGCGCCGCCGACCTGATCGGCCTCGACGAGCCGGTCGTCCTGGCCGGCGACTACAATGTCATCCCCACCGATGCGGACGTCTACAAGCCGGAGCGGTGGAAGGACGATGCACTGATGCAACCGGAGAGCCGCGAGGCCTTTTTCCGGCTGACCGCCCAGGGCTGGACCGATGCCATCCGGCACCTCCATCCCGACGAGCGTATCTACACCTTCTGGGACTATTGGCGGAACGCCTTCGGTCGCGACGCAGGAATCCGGATCGACCATCTCCTGCTCAATCCGGTTGCGGCGAAAGGGTTGAAGTCGGCCGGGGTGGATCGCGAAGTTCGAGGCCGCGAGGGCACCAGCGATCACGCGCCGGCCTGGGTCGAGCTGGAAGACCGCTGAGCGTCGGGCGGGTTTACATTCGGCAAGGGCTTAACCTTCGAAAGCCACGCTTTTCCGCCGTTGGCCCGCTTCTTGCTGCTTTACGGACATGCTGAAGAAGATGTTAAGGGCTTTCGTCATCAAGAACCGCTTCGAGGCGTGGGCGGTGATCTACGCTCTCGCGCTGGGCGCCTCCTCGCGCGGTTTCCACTATCACGAAACCTATCCGGGGATCGGCGGCTGGCTGCTGTTCACCGCCTGCACTGGCGCAGTGTTCATGGCCGGCGCCAAGATCCTCGACGCCACCCGGCCGCCGACCTACCGCCGCTCCAGCCTTCGGCGCATCGTGGGGCGCGCCAGGCTGAGCTGAATGTCAGGCGAGTTCGGGGCTGATCAGGGTCGCCGCTTCCCCGCTTAGCAGGCGAGCGACATGCTCGGCGAGATCGGCTTGGCGAAACGGCTTGGCGAGCCGCGGCAGGTCGCCGGCGGCGCAGTCGCCTGTATTGAGGTAGCCGGTCACGACCAGCACCGGAAGTTCGGGCACCAGCCGTCGGGCTTCCTTGGCGAGCGTAGCTCCGTTCATTCCAGGCATCAGGAAGTCGGTAACCATCGCGCTGATCCGCTCCCGCCGATCGCGCAATATGTCGAGCGCTTCCGCTCCTGAATCCGCCTGCAGCACCTGATACCCAAGCTCCTGGAGCATCTCTGCAGTGCCCATCCGGACGAGATCCTCGTCGTCGACGAGCAGGAGGGTGCCGCCCGAATGCGCCATCAGGTTGCCAGCGCCGGGAGCCGCGGCGACAGCCGCCGCCTCGAGCGCCGCCGGCAGCCAGATTTCGGCGCTCGTGCCATGGCCGATCCGGCTGTCGAGGCGTAAAGCGCCGCCCGACTGGGCGGCTAGGCCATGGACCATCGAAAGGCCGAGCCCGGTTCCCTTGCCGAGACCCTTGGTCGAGAAAAAGGGTTCGGTCGCGCGCTGCAGCGTCTCTCCGTCCATGCCATTGCCCTGGTCGATCACGCAAACGCTGAGATAATGGCCCGCCGCCAGACCGGCGACGCTTCGCGGCAGCCTCTGCTCGCTCACCGAGATTGTGATGATTCCCCCTTGCGGCATCGCGTCACGGGCGTTGATCGCGAGGTTGAGGATGGCGAGCTCGAGCTGGTTGGGGTCGACATGGGCCGCTGGCAGGCCGAGCGGAGCGTCGATGCGGACCTCGACCTGGGCGCCGATCGAGCGGCGGACCAGCTCCTCCATTCCGGCGAGCAGGGCGCCCACATCGACCGGGCGCGGCTGAAGGTCCTGGCGCCGGGCGAAAGCTAGCAGCCGCTGGACCAGGGTCGCGGCGCGAGCGGTGGCCTGGAGCGCCATTCCGATCGTGCGCTGCGCCCGGTCTTCCGAAGCAAAACGGTGGCGCAGCATGTCGAGCGCACCCATGATCGGCGTCAGCAGATTGTTGAAATCGTGGGCGACGCCGCCGGTCAGCTGACCGATCGCGTCCATCTTCTGGGCGTGGCGAAGCTGGCTCTGCACCTGCTCGCGTTCGTCGATCGCCGCGGCCACCCTTTCCTCGAGCGTCGCGTTGAGGCCGAGCAGGGCCTGCCGGCTCTCCGTCAGCCTGGTCTCGCTCTCTCGCAGCGCATCGAGGCGAAGCCTGGCCTCATATTGGCGGCGGCGGCCGCGAAGCGCGGCCTCGGCCAAACTGACCAGGGTTGTCGGATGGAAGGGCCGTTCGACGAAGGTCGCGTTGCCGAGGATGCGAAGGAAGCGAGCGGCGCCCGGATTGCGCTCGAGCCCGCCACCTCGCACGGTGAGCAGGACGAACGGGAAATCCGACCATTCAGGCTGCGCCTGGATCCAGTTCGAGAGCGGATGCAGGTCCGCGGTGCGCAGCGCTTCCTCGGTCAGCACCGCGAAGCCTGCGCCCTGTTCGAGGGCATCGACCAGGGCTGGAAGCGCCGGGCAGATGTCGGCGCGCAGCCCCGCTTCGCGAAGCATGGCTGCGGCGACGTCCTCGTCGCGGCCGTGGGGCGCCAGGATGAGCGCCCTCTCCGACAGCGTTTCGCTCACGCGCCCGGTTCGCTGAGCAGTGGGTGATCCTCTCCGACATAAGTCGGCACGCCGCGAAGCACGCCCTGGAATTCGTTGAGCGGCTTGCCCAGCGTGATGCCCTTCGACCCGATCCGATATTCGCGGATCGTGTCCTCGTGCCGGCTGGTCCGTTTCTTGATCACCGACATTGCCCGGCGAACGCGTCCGAACGCTTCGAAATAGCGAAGCAAGATCACCGTGTCGGCGAGATAGGTGAGGTCGACCGGGGATTTCATGTC
>JAQGLD010000109.1 GCA_028293055.1 Alphaproteobacteria bacterium | reverse complement strand
TGCTTGTTCATTTCTGTTCCCTCACGCGACAAGGCTGCGCTGCCAGAATTCAACGGCCATCAGGATCGCATAGCCGCCGGCGAGCGCTCCGGTGGCGCCCCCTAGCCAGACCAGGCGCTGGCGCCTGCGGCTACGATCCGCCGGGCTGAGCACCTCGCTGATCGAACCGAGAACGGGGAGGCCGGTCACCTGCTCGAGCCGGCTTTGGGTCGTGAAGGTGGCCTGGAGCTGGCCGAGGGCGAAGGCGACTCCCACTCCGGCGGCGAGACCGGCGAAGAGGACCACGCTGAGCAGGAGAGGCCGGTTGGGCTTCTCGGGGACGCTGGAGCGGCTCGGCGGATCGATGACCCTGAACTGGACCGCATTGGTCTTGTTCTGGACATCGTTGCGCAAACGCACCTGCTCGCGCTGACCGAGCAGCTGGTCATATTGCTGCTTGAGCACCTCATAGTCGCGATTGAGCCGGGCCTGGTCGGCGGCGACTCCGGGCTCGGAAGCCTGCTTGGAGCTGAGCTGGGCGAGATCCGACTGGATCTGGTTGCGGCGGGCAAGCGCGGCCTGGACCTGACCCTCGCGCTCGGCAAGCATCGCTCGGAGCGAGACATAGGCCGGGTTCGATGTACCGCCGGCGCCGCGCGGCTCGCGGGCGGCGAGCGGCCGCAGCCGGTCGATCTGCTGGCGGGTGGCGACCACGTCGGGATGATTGTCGGTCCAGCCGCGCGCCGCATATTGGGCGAGCTGGGACTGGAGGGCCGCGATTTGTCCGCTTGCCGTGCCGCCGCCGCCGCTGTCGGGCGTGCCGGGGAGGCTCTGCGGGGTCGCCTCGAGCTGGCCGCGAAGGGCGGCGAGTGAGCTCTGGCCTTCCGAGACACGCTGCTCGACTCCGTTGAGCTCGCCGCGCGCCGCGGACATGCGCTGCTCGACCGAGCCTTCTCCCGGAAGCACTCCGAGGAACCGTTGCTCGAACTCGACCCGGCGCTGCTCGGCCTGCTGAAGCTCCTGCTGACGGCGCTGCAGCTCCTGGTCGAGGAAAGTCAGGCTCTGGCTGGTCTCGGCGCGGTCTCCGGCCAGATTTTCCTCGACGAAGATGTCGAGCAGGCTCTGGACGACATCGGCCGCGATCTTGCTGTTCTGGGCGTTGGACAGGCTCGGTACGCTGACCATGGCGCTGATCTCGAACAGATTGTCCTGGGTCGTGGTGACCTTGATATTCTCCTTCAGCGCGGCGGCCTGGGCGGCCACGTCGCGATCGTTGGAGGCGAGCTGGTTGAGGTCGGTACGGCGCACCACCTTGGCGAGATTGTCGGCGCTGGTCAGCGTCTGCTTGACCCTCAACAGATCGGCCTGGCGATCGGCCGGCATCATCCCGACCTGGTTTGGAAGGATGGTCTGGGTCTGAACGAACACGCGCGCGGTCGACTTGTAGCTGTTCGGAATCAGCGCGATCGCAAGCCAGCCGAGCAGGCAAACGCCCCACGCGACGGCAAGCGCCAGCCACCGACGACGCCAGACCTGGTGCAGGGCGATCCGGAACTGTTCGTAGAGTCCATCCATCGAGGGCTAATTCCTCAGAAAGTGTCGGGCGTGGCGGTGGGTCCGGAGCTTAGAACATGCTCTCCGGGATGATGATCACGTCGCCCGGCTCGAGCCGGACATTGGCCTTGGTGTCGCCCTTCTTCAGCAGGCGGGCGATCTTGAGGTCATATTCCTTCTGGGTGCCGGTCTCGCGGTCCTGCCGGACCAGCCGCGCCCGGTCGCCGGCGGCATATTGCGAGAGCCCGCCGACCTGGATCATCGCGTCGAGCAGCGTCATGTTGGCGCGATAGGGCAAGGACGCCGGCTTGTCGGTGGCTCCGACGATTCGGATCTGCTGGCCGAACGTCCCCTGGAAGGTGTCGACCATCACCGAAACCTGCGGGTTGTCGATATACTTATCGAGGACATGCTTGATGTCGTCGGCGAGCCTGGCCGGAGTCTTGCCGACCGCGACCATGTCGCTGATCAGCGGCGTCGTGATCATTCCGTCGGGGCGGACCTGGACCTTGGCGCTGAGCTCCGGATTGCGCCACACGAAGATGTTGAGCTGGTCGAGCGCACCGATGACATATTTCTCGGTCGGACCACTATCGGTGCTGACGAAGCTTGCGGACGGCAAGCTGTCTCTCGACTTGGCCGAGGCGGCGCCTGCGGTTGCAAGAGCTGCGGCGCCGATCGCGAGAGCCAGTCTGTGCCTGTACAATGCGCGCATTGGTCGTTCCTCTTGGTCGTTCGGTTCCAGGACGGCGTCAAAGGCGCAGTCCTGGCGCAGATTTGGTTCTGCTATCGTCCCAAGAGGTAAAATTAGCGTTAGGAACAATGCCCTTCCTGAGCGCGTCCCGCTTTGGGACTGGCCGCTTGCGAAGGTTAATTCGCTCCGCCGACCGCCATTTCGAGCGCCCGCGGATGGCCGAGAAAGGCCTGTGGGCTCGCCGACAGCCCGTAGGCCCCGGCGAGGAACACAGCGACGAGGTCGCCCACCTCCGCACGCGGCGTCATGATGTCGTCGCCGAGCCGGTCGAGCGGCGTGCACAGGCAGCCGACAATGCTCACTTCCTCGTCCGGTTCAGCACCGAATCGGTTGGCGATCGCGACCGGATAATTGCGGCGGACGACCTGACCGAAATTGCCGGAGGCGGCGAGCTGATGGTGCATCCCGCCATCGGTTACCAGGAAGGTCCGGCCGTGGCTGACTTTGCGATCGACGATTCGGGTGAGATAGACTCCGCTTTCGGCGACAAGCCAGCGGCCGAGCTCGATCGCGAAGCCGCTGTCGCGGAGGATTGCAGCCCTCCCCGCCAAGGTTTCGGCCAGCGCCGCTCCGACCCTTTCGACATCGAGGCTGCGCTCGCCGTGGAAATAGGGAATTCCGAAACCGCCGCCGAGATTGACCAGAGGCGGCGCGGTGCCGACGGCCTCGGCCAGGCTGGCGGCGAGTGCGACTGTGGCGTGTTGCGCCTCGATCAGGGCTTCTGCGTCGAGAGCCTGCGATCCGGCGAATATGTGGAAGCCGCGCCATTCGGCGCCGGACGCAATCAGATGGCGGACCAGCTCGGGGACCCGAGCGGCATCGACACCGAACGGCTTGGCGCCGCCACCCATCCGCATTCCCGAACCCTTGATCTCGAAATCCGGATTGACCCTAACCGCCAGGCGCGGGGCCACGGCCGCGTCGCGGCCGATCGCAAGCGCCCGCTCGGCCTCGCCCTCCGACTCGAGATTGAGGGTTACACCGGCGCGGATCGCCGCTGCGAGTTCGTCGTCGCGCTTGCCCGGCCCGGCAAAGGAGATGTGGGAAGGCGCCGTCGAGGCCGCGATCGCTTGCTCCATCTCGCCCGCGGACGCGACATCCAGACCATCCACTTTTCTGGCAATGAAATCCAACAATTCTCGATAAGTATTTGCCTTGACAGCGTAATGAAGACCAATCGCCGGAAAGGCGGCACGGAATCGACGGACCTGCGCGGCGATCGTCGCGAGATCGTAGACGAACAAGGGCGTGTCGCCCGCCTCCACGACGAGCGCGTCGGCGCGGCGCCCACCGATGATCAGCATATTGTCTTCCGCCCGATATCCATCCGGAATCGGGCCCATGGGCTTGGTCACGCGGTCAGCTCGCTCTTGATACGTTCACGATCGAGCTTGCCGTTGGGGCTTCGCGGCAGCTCGTCGCGCCAGATGATATGCGACGGCTGCATAAAATTCGGTAACTCGCGGCGCAGATGGTTGCGCAGTTCGGCCTCCCGGTCGCGTCCGGGCCCGCGCACGACGAGCGCGATCGCTTCGCCGAGCCGATCGTCGGGCACCCCGAGCGCGACCGCCTCGGTGGCCAGGCCGCTGGCGATCGCGGCTTCCTCCACCTCGGTCGGGCTAACCCGATTGCCGCTGGTCTTGATCATCGCATCCTCGCGGCCGACGAAATAGAGCAGTCCCTTGTCGTCGATCCGGACCCGGTCGCCAGACCAGACGGCCGTGCCGCCGAAGCGCGAGGCCGGCGGCGCCGGCCGGAAGCGCTGTGCGGTGCGCTCGGCATCGTTCCAATAGCCCTTTGCCACCAGTGGACCGGCATGGACGAGCTCCCCCTCCTCGCCGGGTCCGGCGAGGCTGCCATCGGGATGTGACGCCATGACTTCGGCGAAGGGGATGGCCGCCCCGATCGAATCCGGATGCTCGTCGAGCAAGGCAGGCTCCAGATAGGTCGACCGAAACGCCTCGGTGAGACCGTACATCAGATAGAGCTCGGCTGCGGGAAACAGCTCGCGCATCCGCCGGACGATCGAGACCGGAAGCCGTCCTCCCGAATTGGTCAGCCGGCGCAGCGACAGCGCCGCAGATGGCGGCCAGGCCGCTTCGACGAGCTGGACCCAGAGCGGCGGCACGCCGGCCAGGGTGGTGATTGCGTTGGCCTCGATCGCCCGGATGACGTCGCGCGCGGTAAGATATTCGATCGGGACGATGCAGGCGCCCGCAGCCCAGCTCGACAGCAACTGGTTCTGGCCATAGTCGAAGCTGAGCGGGAGCACGCCGAGGATACGGTCCTCCGGAGTCAGGCGAAGATAATGGGCGACGCTGACTGCGCCGAGCCACATATTGGCATGGCTGAGCATGACCCCCTTGGGACGGCCGGTGGATCCGGAAGTATAGAGCAAGGCGGCGAGCGCGTCGGGATCCTCGGACGAGGGCGGCAGGCGGTCCCGGCCTGCCAGCAGCTCGGCCCCCTCCTCCTCCGCGAGCGCGCCGCATTCCGCCGGGAGGTCGT
>JAQGLD010000229.1 GCA_028293055.1 Alphaproteobacteria bacterium | reverse complement strand
CCTGCGGTCAAGGCGCTGACCTGTCCGGCCTGCGGCGGGACCGTCACCCTGCGCGCCGCCGGCTACACCGTCACCGTCGCCTGCGAATATTGCGGCTCGATCCTCGACGTCGCCAATCCGGAAGTCCGGCTGATCACCCGATATCAGCAGGCGCTCGAAGGGCTGGAGATCAAGCTCGGCACCCGCGGCACCCTCAAGGGTGTCGAGTGGGAAGTGGTCGGCTATCTTCGCAGGTCGGAGGGCGGCGCCTATCCGTGGGAAGAATATCTGCTGTTCAACCCGTATCACGGTTATCGCTGGCTGGTCACCGATGGCCGCGGCTGGAGCTTCGGCGAGATGCTGACCCGGACTCCCACCTGGTCGAACGGGCAGATCGCCCTCGATGGCCAGGCCTATCGCGCTTTCTTTCGCGACGGCACTGCCCAGGTCGATGATGTGCTCGGCGAATTCTACTGGCGGGTGCAGGCCGGCGAGACGGTGCGCACCGACGATTATGTCCGTCCGGGCTGGATGCTGTCGCGCGAGCAGAACGACCAGGAGATCAGCTGGACCCTGCTAGAGCTGCTCGACCGCAAGGAGATACGGAGCGGCTTCGGGGTGACGCCGCCGCGCAATCCCTGGCCGCCTTTGCCGCACCAGCCGTCGCCTTACGGCCCGCAACTCGGCTCGTGGATCAAAATCGGCCTGGCCGCGATCATTTTTCTCCTGTTCTTGGGCCTGTTGTTCAGCGGGTCGACCAACTTGCTCGACCAGAATCTGATCGTGCCGATGGACGGCCGTGCGCGCACCGCCACGCTCGGTCCGATCAATGTCACGCGTCCCTACCAGCTGATCGCGATCCGCGCGCAGGCGCCCCAGATCGAGAATGAATGGGTCGACCTCGATTATTCGCTGGTCGATCGCAAGAGCCAGGCGTCGTACGATGCCTACGGTCTCGCCGAACATTATACCGGGCGCGATTCCGACGGGCCGTGGAGCGAAGGCAGCCGAAGCGCGAGTACCAAGATCGCGGCGGTCCCGGCGGGTAGCTACGATCTCGTCGTCGAATTTACCGGCACCGTCTGGAACGGCGGCGGCTCGGCGTCGCCGCTTCCCGAACAGCCGAGCTGGGTTGCCAGCCAGCCGGAGTCGCAGTCGTTGCGGCTGGTGGTGGGGAGCGGCCTGATCTTCCCGTCCAACCTGCTCGCCGCCGCGATCGCGATGCTGCTGCCCCTGATCCTGCTGGTCTGGCGCCACGCCAAGTTCGAGAGCGCCCGGCAGGGCCAGAGCGACGCGCCCCGGACCGGGATCGCGGCCCTGGCTCCGGAATCGGAGGATGACGACTGATGCGCCTCGGGACCTTTTTCTACGCGCTTTGGTGCCTCGGCGTGATCGCCCTGTTCGGCCTGGCCGGACTCTATGCTTATTCCCCCTTCGCCGACGGCGGCCGCACCGGCCACCCGTCGGGCTTTTACGGCCCCACGCACAAATAGGGATACGGACATGGTGACCTCGCTGCCTTTGCTGCTCAACACCCTGCTCTATGCCGGGGTGGGAATCCTTGTATTCGTCCTCGGCTTCTTCATCCTCGATGTGCTGACCCCCGGAAATCTTTGGGAAGAGATCAACCAGAAGCAGAATCGCGCGGTGGCGACCTTTGCGGCCGGCGCCGCCATCGGCCTGTCGATCATCGTCGCCGCCGCCATCCATGGCTGATTCCGAAGCGCCGAGGTTCCGTCAGCGCGCCTCGGCCCCGGCCGCGGCCCTGCTCGCCTCGGCCTTCGTGGTCGCCACGTGCGGCCTCGTCTACGAGCTGCTGGCGAGCACGCTCGCTTCCTACCTGCTCGGCGACAGCGTCACTCAATTCTCCACCGTGATCGGCGCCTATCTGTTCGCGATGGGGATAGGCAGCTGGTGCTCTCGCTATGTCGATCGCGAGCCGCTGCGCCTGTTCGTCCGGATCGAGCTTCTGATAGCGTTGATCGGCGGCTGCTCGGCGGCGGCTTTGTTCATATTGTTCCCGGTGATCGACCATTTCCGGGTGGTGCTCTACGCCCTGGTTCTGGCGATCGGATTCTTCGTCGGCCTCGAAATCCCCCTGCTGATGCGGATCCTGCGCGGTTTCGAGTTCCGAGAAGTCGTGTCGAGCGTGCTGACCTTCGACTATGTCGGAGCGCTCGCCGCCTCTTTGCTCTTCCCTCTGGTGCTGATGCCGCATCTCGGAATGATCCGAACCGGCTTCATGTTCGGGATCCTCAACGCCGCGGTTGCGCTCGCTCTGTTGTTCGTAATGCCGCGCGGCGCCGCGCTGAAGCTTGAGAAGGTCGCCGCGATCCTAGTCCTGTTGATGCTTGCCGCCGGCTTCGTCGCCTCGGAGCGTCTGCAGCGCTGGGCCGAGACCGCGAGCTATCAGGAGCCGATCATTTACGCGGAATCCTCGCCGTACCAGCGGATCGTCCTCACCCGGCACGCCGACGACCTGCGGCTTTACATCAACGGCAATCTCCAATTCTCTTCGCGCGACGAATATCGCTACCACGAATCCCTGGTCCATCCGGCGCTCGGCCGAGTCGCGGCGCCGCGCGACATATTGATCTTCGGCGGCGGCGACGGGCTCGCGGCGCGCGAGGTGTTTCGCCATTCCGGAATCCGTAGCGTGACTTTGGTCGATCTCGACCCGGCAATGACCCGCCTGTTCGCGCGGACTCCAATGCTTGCAACGCTCAACCGCGGCGCGCTCAGCGACAGGAGGCTCAAGGTGATCAACGCCGATGCCTTCCTGTGGGCGCGCCGGGCGCGCGGCCGCTACGACGCGATCATCGTCGATTTCCCCGATCCGGTCGATTATTCGGTCGGCAAGCTCTACACCGACGCCTTCTACCGCGAGATGGGCCGGCTGCTCGCGCCCGGCGGAGTCGCGGTGGTGCAGTCGACCTCGCCGCTCGTCGCTCCGCAGGCCTATTGGACGGTGGCTTCGACGCTCGAGGCGGCAGGGCTCGGCACGCGCGCCTACCATGTCTATGTGCCGAGCTTCGGCGAATGGGGATTCATCCTCGCCGCGCACGGGCCGGTTCCGGTCGCGGCGACAGTCCCGTCCGGCCGTTTCCTCACCCCCGAAATCGAGCCGCGCCTGTTCGATTTTCCGCCGGACATGGCGCGCCGGCCGGCGCCGGTGAACCGGCTCGACAACCAGATCCTAGTCCGTGAGGTTGCCGACGCGTGGGCGCGTTATGAGACTTGACCGCCGCGCGCTGATCGGCGCCGGGGCGGTGCTCGCGGCCGGAGCAGGGCTGACCGGAATCCTCGCGCGCAGGCGCCCGCCCGAAGTGTCGATGGGGGGTGCCGACCTCGCGCGTGGCCATCGTCTCCGTGACGGCAAATTCCCGGCGCCGAGCGTCTTCGATTCCGCGGAGGTGGTGATCGCCGGCGGCGGTGTCGCCGGCCTGTCCGCCGCGTGGACGCTGGCCGAGGCCGGGCATTCCGATTTCCGGCTGCTCGAGCTCGAGGACAGTGTCGGCGGCAATGCGCGTAGCGGCCGCAATGCGGTTTCGGCCTTTCCGCTCGGCGCCCACTATCTCCCGGTCGCCAACCGGGAGGCGCGCGGGCTGCGCCATCTGCTCGCCCAGCTCGGGATGATCGTCGGCGAGAAGGATGGACTACCCGTCTACGACCCCTACCAGCTCTGCGCCGATCTCCAGGAGCGCTTGCTGTGGCAGGGCAAGTGGCAGGAAGGGTTGGTGCCGCGAAGCGGAATCAAGGCTTCCGACCGATCCGATCTCGACTCCTTCTTCCGGACGACCGGCGACTATTCCCGGCGCGTCGGCGCCGACGGGCGGCCGGCTTTCGCGCTGCCGATCGCCTACAGCTCGCGCGACCCGGATTTGCTCGCGCTCGACCGGATCGGCTTCGGAGCGTGGCTCGACGGCGAGGGCTGGCGCTCGCCTGTGCTTCGCGCCCACCTGCGTTATTGCATGCGCGACGATTATGGCAGCGAGCCGGAGCATGTCTCGGCCTGGGCCGGGCTCCATTATTTCGCCGGACGGCGCGGCTGGGCCGCCGACGGAGCGTCGGACAATGTATTGACCTGGCCGGAGGGCAATGGCCGCCTCGTCCATCGCATGGCAGCGCGATTTCCCGATCGCATTTCGAGTGGACGGATCGTCCATAGGGTCGTTCGCGACGGCGATGGCCTGCTCGTCGACAGCTTCGACGCGAGGGCTGGGCGCACCGTGCGGACCCGGGCGGCGGCTCTGATCATGGCCATGCCGCATTTCGTCGCCGGGCGTGTCGCCCCAGAGGAGATCGGATCGAGCGATGCATTCAGCTATGCGCCCTGGCTGGTCGCCAATGTGCGGGTCGACCGGATGCCGGCGGGGAAGGGGGAGCCGCTCGCCTGGGATAATGTCTCGGCGACCAGCAATTCGCTCGGCTATGTCGTCGCCACCCACCAGGGCCCGGCCGCGATCAATGCGGCGACCATGCTCACCTGGTACCTGCCGCTGTCCGACATGGAACCCGCGGCGGCGCGTCGGCTGCTCCTGGAGCGGCCGGCCAAGGTTTGGCGCGATCTGATCGAGCAGGACCTCCTGGCGATGCAGCCCGATCTCGAAGGCGCGATCCGAAGCATCGATCTGTGGCGTTGGGGCCATGCGATGATCCGCCCGACTCCGGGCTTCGTCTGGGGCGCGGCGCCGGCCGCGGCGCGGACCCGGCCGCCTCTGTTCCTCGCCCATTCCGACCTCAGCGGCCTGTCGCTGTTCGAGGAAGCCCATTATCAGGGGATGCGGGCGGCGGAGGCGGCGATGTCGCATATCGGCCACGCTTATGAGAGCTTGATATGAATGCGTCCCCCTACGACGGCCGGCATCTCATCGCCGAGCTGCACGGCTGCACTGGCCTCGACGATGCCGGCCTGGTCGAGCGTGCGCTTCGCGAGGCGACTGAAGCGGCGGGCGCGACCCTGCTCGAGATCCGCTTGCACAGCTTCGGCCCGCAGCAGGGGGTGACCGGGGTCGCCCTGCTCGCCGAATCCCATATCTCGATCCACACCTGGCCCGAGCGCGGCTATGCGGCGCTCGACATCTTCCTCTGCTCGCCGCGCCACGCGCTGGAAGCGGCGCTCGAAGTGGTCCGGTTCGCGCTCCGCGCCGAGCGGGTCGAAAGCCAGGTGATCGGACGCGGCTACGAATCGGCTTGAAGTTTTGCGGGCGCCCGCTTGCGCCAAGCTGCCGCCAGCGCCGCCTCGAGCAGATCATGGGGCACGGAGTCGAGCCGCACCAGGGTGGACCCGCTCCGCCCCCACGCCCCGGCCGCCGGGGTGAAAGCATCCGAGAGCAGCATGAAATCCTCCTGCTGCTCGGGAAGCAGGCCGACCATCCCCCAGCCGGCGTCCGGCCGACCCAGAGTGGCGAAGATCCTGCCGCCGACCCGGAAGTCGGGATGGGCCATATGGGATTTTTCCTCGGCGCCGCGGAAGGAAAGGGCGATGCAGCGGAAATCGTCTGGGGTGGGCATTGGCTCGGCTCCCAGGCGCCCCTCTCCTTGATCGGGAGGGGTTAGGGGGGTGGAGTCTCCGCCGGCTCGGCTGCCGTTGCGTCCACCCCACCCAACCCTCCCCCATCAAGGGGGAGGGCTCAAGAACTATCCCTCTGGCCCATCGCGGCCGGCGCACCTAAATCAGCCCCGTGAACGACAATCCCACCGACCGCTTCAACGAAGAGAAATCCGCTTATACCGTTCGCGGAAGCGACCAGCCGGACCTCGAGGTCGGAGTTGCTGCGATCCGCCAGACGGTGAAGCAATTGCCGGTCCGGCCGGGCGTCTACCGGATGCTCGATGCCAAGGGCGATGTGCTCTATGTCGGCAAGGCGCGCTCGCTGCGCAATCGGGTGACCAACTATACCCAGGTTGCCCGGCTGACCCGGCGGCTGCAGCGCATGGTCTCCCAGACCCGCTCGATGCAGATCGTCACCACCAATACCGAGGCCGAGGCGCTCCTGCTCGAGGCGCAGCTGATCAAGCGCTACCGTCCGCCCTACAATGTCCTGTTGCGCGACGACAAAAGCTTTCCATTCATCCTGCTGCGCGAGGATCACGACTTTCCGCAGGTGCGCAAGCATCGCGGTGCGCGGCGCCACAAGGGCCAATATTACGGGCCGTTCGCAAGCGCCGGCTCGGTCACCCGCACGCTCAACGCGCTCCAGAAACTGTTCCTGCTGCGGAGCTGCAACGACACCTTCTTCGCGACCCGCAAGCGACCCTGCCTGCTCCACCAGATAAAACGCTGCTCCGCGCCCTGCGTCGGCCGGATCGACGAGGCCGACTATGCCGAGCTGGTCGACGACGCTAAGGCCTTCCTCGCCGGCAAGTCGACCCAGGTGCAGCAGAAGCTGGCTGGCCACATGCAGCTCGCCTCGGACGCGATGGATTTCGAGCTCGCCGCGGTGTTCCGCGACCGCTTGCGGGCACTGACTTTCATCCAGGCCACCCAGACCATCGCCGCCGAGGGCCTCGGCGACGCCGACATCTTCGCGCTCGCCTGCAAGGGCGGGACGATGTGCATCCAGGCCTTCTTCATCCGCGGCGGCAACAATTGGGGCCATCGCAGCTTCTTTCCCGCGCACACCGCCGATGTCCCGGAGGCGGAGGTGCTCGCCGCCTTCCTGATGCAATTTTACGAGGAGGTCCCGCCGCCCAGGCAGATCCTGCTCGACCGCGAGGTGCCGGAAGCCGATCTGGTCGCGGAAGCCTTGTCCGAGCGGGCCGAGCGCAAGATCGTCCTCCGGGTTCCCAAGCGCGGCGACCACGTCAAGATGGTCGGCGCCGCCCGCCGCAATGCCGAGGAGGAGCTCGACCGCCACATGGCGGAGAGCAGCACCCAGGCGAAGACGCTGAAGGCGCTGACCGAATTGTTCGAGCTGTCCGAGCCGCCGCAGCGGATCGAGGTCTATGACAACAGCCATGTCATGGGCACCAATGCGGTCGGCGCGATGATCGTCGCCGGCCCCGAAGGCTTCCGCAAGAACGCCTACCGCAAGTTCAACATCAAGCGCGAGGAGACCGCGCCCGGAGACGATTTCGCGATGATGCGCGAGGTGCTCGGCCGTCGCTTCGCCCGACTCGAGAAGGAGGATCCCGACCGGAGCCGCGGCGACTGGCCCGATCTGCTGCTGATCGACGGCGGCAAGGGGCAGCTCAACGCAGTGCTCGAGACGCTCGAATGCGCCGGCATCCATGACGTCCCGGTGGTCGGCATCTCGAAGGGGCCTGACCGCAATGCCGGACGCGAGCATTTCCACATGCCCGGCGGCCGCGAGGCTATGCTTCCGCCGAATTCGCCAGTGCTCTTTTACCTCCAGCGTCTGCGTGACGAGGCCCATCGTTTCGCGATCGGAGCGCATCGCCAGAAACGCGCGAAGAACATGTCGGCGAGCCCGCTCGACGAGGTTCCGGGGATCGGCCCGAACCGCAAGCGGGCGCTGCTGATGCACTTCGGCACCGGCAAGGCGGTGAAGGGCGCCGCACTCGAGGATCTCGAAAAGGCGCCGGGAATCTCCAAGGCGATGGCGCGCGGCATCTACGACTTCTTCCACCCGCGGGGTTAGGCCGGGACCTCGCCGGGCAGGCTGCGAGGGCCTCCCCTCCCTGCACGCAGGAAGGGGATTCGGTCGCGGCGGATTTCCACGAGGTCCCGGCGTTCGCCGGGATGTCGGAGCTTAGAGCCCGACCCGCCCCCGCGCCTTGCGGATTGCGCGATAAGCCATCGCCTTGCCCATATTCGTCCGCGGAAAGGCGGCCGGGGCGTTCGGGCGGATGCCGACCTTGCGGAGAAGGTGGTTCATCGCCCGCACGTCGGCTTCCTGATAGACCCACTGCGTCTTCCACGTGATCGAGAAGCTGATCGATGGCTCGGGCCCGTTCCTGACCCAATGTGGCCACATGAAGGGCACGTGCACTGCGTCGCCGGGGACGAGCTCGAATGTCTCGCCGCGCCGTTGATATTCTTCCTGCCAGGCCACGTTGCGATGGCCGCCGACATGATAGGCCTCGTGCTTCTCGGAGGGGACGACATCCTCCTCGCCCGGAACGATCAGCATCGTCTTCGATCCGGTGATCTGAAGCAGGATGTTGTGCTCGGGATCGAGGTGGAAGGGAGTCACCGCATTGGGCGAGGAGACGAAGATGAAGCCGACCTTGCCCAACATCTCCCCCGACACCGGCTCGATGACCGGCGCGACCTCGCCGAGCGCCGCTTCGAGCAGGGCGGCATAGGCCGGATCCTTGTTGACGTTCTTCAGCACCATCCAGCTGCCGCATTCCTCGATCCGGCGGATCGTCTCCTGCGGCGAAAGCCCGGTATGGGACACTTCGGCGGGATCGACGCCATAAGGCAGGTCGCCTGCATTATATTCGACATCCTTGCGGTCGAGGCGTCCAGCCAGCCCGACCAGCGAATCGAGGGTCAGCAGGGGATGGCCGACCAGGCCGTGGCTCAGCTTGCCGGCGCGCTCCGGATAGAGGCTGGCGAAGCGGTCGAGATCATTCTGGGTGAAGATCGTGGTCATTGGTCGGATTCCTTCCGGCTGATCAGGCGGCGGAGCAAAGCGGAGCCGGTTTCGAGGCCCCGACAGGCGGCGTGGATGGCGCGGCGACGCGCTCCGGAGAGCGGGACGGTGACTCGGACCACCGACCGGCGCTCCATCCACAGGGAATTGATCATGGGATGATCCTCGATCGCGCAGCTGTCGCTCCACGCAATATCGTCCCGCTCGAGCACCTTGAGATATTCGAGCTGGAGCAGGACTCCGGGGGAGAAGCGGGCAAAGTCCTCGTCGAAGGCGATCTTGAACGTAAAGGCGCCCGGCGGCGCCATGAAGGTGACCAGCATCGCGATCGCCCGGCCGTCGAGGTCGAGGCGGAGGAATTGCAGCCGGACCGCCGCCTCGGCGCCCTTCACCGCGGCGCGGAAGAAGGCGTCGGTGGTGGGATGACAGCCGAGCGCCGAGCCGGCCTTGCCTTTCCAGCCCTTGGCTTCGAGCGCCAGGAAGTCGTCGATCCAGGTCTCGAGATCGTCGCTCGGCCAATAGGTGCGGAAGGCGAGATCGCCTTGCTCGCGCAACCGCGCCGTGAGGCGCCCGATCTCCTTGCGCTTCTTCTTGCGGACCGCCTGTTCGTAATAGTCCTTGGCGGCGAGATGGCTTTCGAGAAACGCGCGTTCGCTGCGGTGGACCACGTCGCAGGGCCGATCGAGCGCAGCCGCGGCAGCGACCAGGCCGCGATGCACCGTTCCATTCTCGACGAGCCCGACCATATGCAGGAAGCCCGGCGCCCAGTCGGCCTGGTCGAGGGCCTCCAGCACTGCCGTCCAGAAGACGCGCTCCTGACCCGGGGCGATCAGCGGGGTCCCCAGAAAGGCATGATGGTGGAGCCAGTTCTCGACATGCGCGACCGGAGTACGCCCATAGCGGTGGGCGGTGGCGAGCGGCAGCAGGCCGATCAGCCGGTCTCCGGCCCAGACGGCCATCATTCGCGCATCTTCCGGCGGCTCGAGATTGAGGCTGGCTTCCGCGAACCAGCGCTCGGCGAAGACATTCGCTTCGGACGGATGGCCGGCAAGCCGGTCCCACCCGTCAGTCCATTCCGGCGGCATCTCGCGCATCGGGCGAATCTCGATCCGCGGGGGCGCCGCGGGCGGGGAAGCCGGGAGGGCTTGAACGATCTGATCGTGGGCGAGCAGCATGTTCAAGCCTGCGCCGCCGCCGCGACGATGTCCTGGGGTCGGGTCGGGAGCACATTCTCCCTCGCGAAAAGGTCGAGCACGCCGTCCCACCAACCCCAGAATGTGCGAAGATCGGCTTGGTCGCGGACATAGGGCGTATGGCCCGGCACCACCGTCGGGGTATGAAAGGACAGGCTGAACAGGCGGTGGCCCGAACCGAGCAGGCGCGCGATCGCATCCTTGGCCTCGGCGAGCGGCACACCCTCGGGTGTCAGCGGAATTCGATTGAGCAGACCCGTTCTCGCGAGCACGCCCCGCATCCGGTCGCTCCGCGCCAGCGCGGGCCAGGCCCCGAGCGGCCCGGCCAGGCAGGTGGTGAGCGGTACCTCGAGCAGATCCTCGCGCACGCGATACGGATGGATCGGATAGTAAGTGAAGTCGGGACCGCCTTCGCGGCGATAGTCGAATCGGGCACGGACCGACAGGTCGAGACGGTAGCCGAGCGCGCCGAGCAAAGATGCGCTGTTCGGCCCGATGCCGTAGCGCCCGGCGCGGTAGGCGAGCGGCGCGGACCCGGTCACCTCGCAGATTCGCTCGGTCAGGAGGCGAAGCTTCTCCTCCTCGAGTTCTGCCGGAAGATTGCCGGCGAAGCTGTTGAACTTGTTTACGTCCTCGCTGAAGGGAGGACTTACCCAGGGGTGGAGGTGGGTGCCGAC
>JAQGLD010000060.1 GCA_028293055.1 Alphaproteobacteria bacterium | reverse complement strand
CTGATCCCGCCATGGACGAACTGGTCGAACAGGCCGAGCACCTCGCGGGGAAAGTCCTTGGCGGTGAGTTTCGGTTCGGGTTCGGACATCGCGGCCTCCTGATTTCGCGCCAGATTAGCCACGACCGACCCGCGATGCGAACCCCCGATTGGGGCGCCGGCTATAAGATCCCCCCCGGAACGGGGAGGGGGAACGCGCGAAGTGCGGTGGAGGGGTTTGGTTGCAGCGTGCTGCCCCCTTGCTCAAGCCCGAAACTCAATCGATCGCGGCCTCTCTTATCCCGGCGGGACCAGCAGCTCGGGATCCTCGCCCACCGCTTCCCTCACCGCCGCGAGCAGCCAGTCGCGCAACGCGCGCAGCTTGGGCAGCGTCCGTTTATGCTCGGGATAGACCAGCCAGAAGCTGTTCCGGTAGATTGCCCGGTGCGCGAAGGGCTGGACGAGCAGTCCGGAGTCGATCGCATTGCGGAACATTGGCGGGGAGAGAATCGCGACTCCGTGCCCGGCGATCGCGGCATGGCCGTCGAGCACCTGCGATTCGAATCGGATGCCGGGCCCGGTGCGCTGGCGCGCCGGCACTCCGGGCAGCGAATCGAACCAGAGATCCCACCAATCGTCCTCGGGCGAGAGCCGCGGCACCGAATAGAGATCCTCCGGCGAGTCCAGCCGGTGCGCGGCGAGGAAGGCCGGGCTGGCGAGCGGGGTCGCCGGCATCCGCATCAGGAAATGACAGACCAGCCCCGGCATCGGCGCCGCCATCCCGCGGATCGCGGCGTCGAACTCGCTGGCTGGAAGGTCGACCAGCGCATCGGACACGTCGAGCCGGACATTGAGGTCGGGACGCGCCACGTGGAAGTCGCCGAGCCGCCCGGCGAGCCAGTTGGTCGCGAAGGTCCGCGGCGCGGTGATCGACAGGATAGAATCATTGTCCGCCCGCACCGCCGCGAAGGCCTCGCGCAGCGCCTCGAACGCCCCGCTGACCTTAGGCGCGAGGGCCCGCCCGAGATCGGTAAGACTCATCCCCCGCGCATGGCGGACGAACAAGGTCGCCCCCAGCCGTTCCTCGAGCAGCTTCATCTGATAGCTCACCGCCGCCTGGGTCATCGCCAGCTCCTCTGCGGCGCGGCTGAAATTCTCGTGCCGCGCGGCGGCCTCGAACACCCGGACTGCGGGGAGGGGAGGCAGTGGAGGCATGGACTTTTATCCCCTCGATCTTACTCGTCCCGGCCGATCTCCGTCATCCGGCCCATCTTCGTCATCCGGGCCTAACTTCGTCATCCGGGCCTAACTTCGTCATCCCGGCGCAGGCCGGGATCTCGCTTCGACTTCGGCGGAAGCCAGTCCAGATATAAGCACAGCTTGTATGTCGGCGCCAGCGATTTGCTGGTCGGGCGACCCGGAAAGGATCATTTCGGAAGGCCTCAGCACAAGAGGAGAAATCGAAATGAAGATTGTCATCATCGCCTTGGGAACTTTGGCTTCCGCTTTGGCCCTGGTTCCCGGCCAGGCCCTTGCCCGCGACTCCGCGGCACCCGTCCATGTTTCCTATGGCGATCTCAACCTTCGCACCGCGGCCGGAGTGCGGACGCTCGATCGCCGCCTTGCTCAGGCGGTGCAGACGGTCTGCGCCGAAGGCGCCACCGATCTCGCCCGCCAATATGCCGCCCGGCGCTGCGTCGTAGCGACCTCCGCCAGGCTTGCCTCGGAGCGGAGCCAGGTCATCGCCGCCGCGACCACTGCCGCTCTCGCGGCACGGTCCGGGCCGTCGGGCGGGGCGTCGGCAGGTAACCCCGCCGGCGGCCGCTGACAATTGCATGCGGCCGCCGGGTCGGGCGCGGCCGGCAGCGTTAATCGCGGTCGCCGATATAAGCGCGGCTTGCGGGTACCCCTGCCGGCCGTCTCGCATTCTCCGATCGGAATCCCGTGCGTCGAACCGGCCCCGGCGTGACTCCCGGCAGCAATCTCACTACGGGCTCAGCAGGGCGCGGAGCTTCCCCTCGACTTCCGCCAAGGGGGCTGAGGAAATCGCGCCCTTCCGCTCCAGGATCCTGGCCCGCTGGCGCGAACCCTGATCCGTCAGGCGGGCTGCGCGACCCGCATAGTGTCCACGGCAGGACGCTCGCCGGCCTTCCATCCCGCCCAGCTGGTCACCGCGCCGATCATGAATCCGGTAAACACGACAATTGCCGACGGTACATGTCCGATCGCCGCCAGGATCGTTTTCAGCAGCGCCGATTCCGCCATCAGGCCCATCGTCAGCATCTGCGCGATGATGAATCCGCCGGCGACGAGGAAGGGGGTGGCGCGCGCCCGGTACCGTAACCAGATCGCGGCGATCGCGGCGAGCTCCAGCGCCATCGAGAAAAGGATTGCGGGCATCACCCGGTTCAAATCCTCGAGCCCGCGGATCTGGAAGACCGGCACGAATTCGTTGAGGATGCGGCCGAACGGCGATTCGAAAAGGATCAGCGGGGTCGCCAGCATATAGCCGGCATGGACCCACACTTTCCGCCTGAACTTCAGCGCCCGGTAGTAGATTGTGACATAGGCGGCGATGGCGACCGCGACTCCGATCAGGAAGGCGCCGCCGAACATCGTCCGGCTGATATCGTTACCGGCGACGAAGCCCTTCGCGGTGACGTCGATGATCGCGCACAGCCCTCCGATCAGGAAGGGGAACAGGAACAGGCTGCTCTTGCCGAC
>JAQGLD010000041.1 GCA_028293055.1 Alphaproteobacteria bacterium | reverse complement strand
CTGCGACGTCGAGATATTCGGCGTCCTTGGCAAGGCCGAGAAATTCCTGCGCATGCTCCTCGTGCACCAGCTCGGACGAGGCGCCGCGGACCAGCAGGGTCGGCACCGAAAGAGTTTCGGCGGCCTTCACCAGATCTGGATCGACCGCCTGGCGATCACTGTCGATGCGCATCTCGCCGTCCATGAACCGCGGATCCCAATGCCAGCGCCAGCGCCCGTCCGGCCGCTGCCGCAGGTTCTTCTGCAGGCCCTTGTTGCTCTTGGGCTTGGGGCGGTGCGGCATGTAGGCGGCGACCGCTTCGGCCGCCTCGTCGACACTGGCAAAGCCCTCGAGTGATTTGGACCGCATGAAACCGCGTATCTTGTCGGCGCCTTCGTCGCTGGTGCGCAGGGTGATGTCGACCAGGACCAAAGCCGCGAACAGCCCTTCGCCCAGGTCGCGAACCGCCAGCCCCTCGGTGAACAAGGCGATCAGCCCGCCAAACGAAGCGCCGATCGCGATCGGCTGAGCGCCGTGGCGCCGCGCCAATTCGGTCGCGACCAGGCGAAGATCGGCGGCGAAGGCGGTGTGCCGATAATCGCCCTGCGGATCCCAGTCGGAATCGCCATGACCGCGCTGGTCCATCGAATAAGCGACCCGGCCCTGGGCGGCCAGCGCAGCGGCGGTTCCGGACCAGGCATGGCGGGTCTGGCCTCCGCCATGGAGCAGCAGGACGGGATTTCCGGACTCGCCGAAGCGATCGGCGATCAGGCGGTTGCCGCCTGCGCCGATGAAGACTTCCTGCACGGGCTCCGGCTTCGTCATGAACTTTCCAATCAGCATTTTCAGCGGGGAATGGTGATCCCGCTCTTGTCGAGATCCCAGGTGGCCGCGGTGATTCCCGCCTCGCGTAGCAATTCCTTGCGGATCTTTTCGGTCGGGGTGCGGGGCAGGGCGTCGAGTACCTCGATATAGCGCGGAACCATGAAGCGAGGGACTCGGGGCACCAGGAAATGGATCAGGCTTGCAGGCTCGAAGGCTTGGCCGTTTCCGGTGGTGACGCACACCTTGACGTCGTCCTCGCCGACATCGGACGGCACTCCGATCACCGCGCAATCGACCACGTCGGGGTGATCGTTGATGATCGCTTCCAGCTCCATCGAGGAGATATTCTCGCCGCGCCTGCGCAGCGCGTCCTTCTTGCGGTCGAGGTAATAGAAATTGCCGTCCTCATCGACGCGGCCGACATCGCCGGTGTGGAACCAGCCGTTGCGCCAGGCCTCGAGCGTCTTTTCGGGCATCCGGTAATAGCCCGCATTCATCACCCAGGGAGCGTCGGCGCGCACGATGATCTCGCCGGCCTCGCCGGTGGGAACCTGCTCGTCACGATCGTCGACGATGCGCACCTCATATCCGGGCCGCAAGCGCCCGCAGCTCCGGCCGTGCAGGTCGAAATTGGACATGATCGGCGAGGATATCTCGGTCATGTTGAAGACGGTGGCGATGCGGATTCCGAACCGCGCCTTGAACGCATCGGTGTCGGCCGGAAGCGGCGACATCAGCACATTGCGCAACGGATGATCGCTGTCGTCCGGCCGTTCCGGCAACGAGCCGATGAAGGCTGCGGTTGTGCCGATCAGCAGGCTGGTCGTGCAGCGATATTCGTCCACATCCTTCCAGAACTGGCTGGTGCTGAACTGGTCGCGCATCACGAAGCGGGCATTGATCAGGGCCGCTGCGTACAAGGCGTGCTTGCCGCTCATGTGGAAGAGCGGGAAGGGGACGTACCAGGCATCCTCCGGCCCGAGATCGTCGAGTGGGATGCAGCCGGTCGACATAGCATGGCATTGCGCCCACGGCATCATCACGCCCTTGGACGGACCCGTGGTCCCCGATGTGTAGACGATGGTGGCGAGATCGTAATATTCGGGACCGGGGCTCTCGATCGGCGACGCCGCTTCGAGCGCGGCAGCGCCGGCGAGAACGCAGGGAAGGGCACCCGTCGCCGGTTCCGAATCGTCGATCACGATCACCTTTTCCAGCGTATCGAGACCCGCCGCGACGAAATCGACGCGGTCGATGAACTCGCGGGAGGTGATCATCACCTTCGCGGTCGAATTGTTGATGATATATTCGAGCAGCCTGCCCTTGTAGCCGTTATTGACCGGCACCTCGACCGCGCCGGCCCAACTGATCGCAAGCCATGCGCACACCGCCTCGATCGAATTGGACAGCATCACCAGCACGGTTTCCCCGGGCGCCACTGCGAGCGCTTCGAGGCCAGAGGCCCAGCGCAAGGCTCGCGCGTGCAAAGCGCCGAACGTAGCTTCGCTGCCATCGACATGCTGGAGAAAGGTGCGATCAGGATATTCGGCGGCGCGCTTCGCGATCAGGTGCGGAAAGATGAGGTCGCGGGCAAGCATCGCGTCAGGCCGCCAGCAAGTCTGGCAGCGCGACCGTGGCGGTTCCCGAAAGCATGGTCGTGCCGTCGCGCATCTTCAGCCAGACCTCGCAGTCGACCAGGCCGTCATCGTGGAGCTCGGTCACCGTGCCGCCCGCGATGAGATCGTCTCCGGGAACCACGGTCATGTAGAAGCGGACTCGAAACCGCCGCACGCAATCGGGGTCTCCGGTCCAGGCGGCGAGCATGTTGGTGATATAGGCCAGGTTCGCTGGCCCCTGGTTGACCAGCCCGCGCAGGCCGAGCTTGGCGACCAGCGCCTCGTCGATATGGACCGGATTGCAATCGTCCATCACATCCATGATCTCGATGATCCGCGCCTTGTCGATCTGCGGCGCGGGGCGCACCGGAAGCTCGTCGCCGATCCTTATTGCCTTGGCGAGCGTCATGGCCGGGCCGCCCTCGGAATGATGTAGGTTTCGAGCGATCGGCATGCCACTTCTCCCTGGCCGTCGACCAGCTCGATCGAGGTGGTGACGGTGTCGAAGGCACCCGTCTTGGCACCGGACTTCGATTTGGCATCGACGATTCCGCCGCGCACCTTTACGGTCTCGCCGACATGAAGCGGCCGGAAGATCTCGAGATCCTCCTGCCCAAACAGCGCACCGGCATCGATCGGAGCATCGATCAGCACCATCAGCTGCGCGAAGGTCACGCTCTTTCCCGCATGGGTCGCGATGAAATGCA
>JAQGLD010000011.1 GCA_028293055.1 Alphaproteobacteria bacterium | reverse complement strand
AGATAGCCGGCTCGGCCGAAGGTGGTGACGATCAGCACCCGCACCGGCGAGCGAAGCCTCGACAGCTCGGATGCGACCTCGATCCCGGTCAGGCCCGTCATCTCGATATCGGTGAGCAGGACTTCGGGGGCGAGGTCCAGCGCCATGGCGAGCGCTGCCGAGCCGTCGCCGGCACGCCCGATTATCTCGATGTCGGGCTCGAGCGAGAGCAAAGATGCAATCGCTCCGAGGACCAGCGCCTGATCCTCCGCGATGACGATTCGAATCATCGGCGGGTCATCGGGCGCCGGCTGGAATCGCAGCGGCGATGCTCGTGCCGAGATGGCTCGCCTCGATGCGCAGTCGCCCGCCGGCGGCTGAGAGCCGAGCCCGCATCCCCCTCAGCCCGGCGCCTTCGCGGAAATGGCCGCCCTGGCCGTCGTCGGCGACGACCAAATTTACCGCCTCGCCGTCATTGGCCAGGCTGATCCGGCAGGTGGTTGCTCCGGCGTGGCGGATCACATTGGTCACACCCTCGCGCAACGCCATGGCCAGGACCGCACCGCTCGCTGCGCCTATCGCCAGATCCTCGCCCACGACCTCGCAGGCGATTCCGGCGGCGGCCAGGGCTTGGCGCGAGGCGTCGATCTCGTGAGCGAGGCCGGCGGTCATCCCGGCGACGGCGGCGCGAACCTGCGAGAGACCTTCGCGCGCGGTATCGCCGACCTCCTTCATCTCGCGGCGCGCGGCCTCGCCGTCGCCGAGCTTGACCGCAAGATCGGACTTGAGCGCGATCAGGGTGAGGGTTCGCCCGAGAAGGTCATGAAGATCGCGTCCGATGCGTTCGCGCTCGGCGGTCTGGGCAAGCAGCCTCACTTCCTCCTGCGCGCGAGTCAGCGCCCAGTTCTTCTCCGCGAGCAAGGTCCCGGACAACTTTCCATAGACGACCATGAACTCGAAGACCGCGAACATGATCAGAAAATACCAGGGAGTGCCGATCGCCGCCGCCGCGATCACCGAAACCAGGATGAAGACCGCGATCACCCAGGCCGCCTCGCGGTTCGGACGGATGTCGGCGGCGATCGAGCATGCGTAGATCGCGATCACCGACCAATTGCCGCCGAATGGGATCAGCGCGATGGCGAGAACCAGAGTCGCGATTGCCGGCGGGATGACCGCGCGGCCGTAGCGCGAATCCGAATAAAAGCGGCGCGACTGGGCCTCGGCGTAGAAATAGAGGACCAGGAACAGGGCGATCCCGCCGAGGGAGACAAGAAGATTGCGAGTCGATGGCGGTCGGCCGATCCAGGTCACGCAATAGAGCGGCAGATAGGCAAGCCAGATGAATGGATAGCGTATGTCCACCAATCGCCGGTGCCAGGGCAGGGCCTCTCTATCCTCCATGATCGGACCGTCTCCGCATGACGCCTCCGCGTCAAGCCGGGCTGCGCCGCCAGCCACTGATCGCGAGCCAGGCGGCGGCGGCGGTGATCGCTGCGAGCGAGGCGAGATGCGCGGCCAGCGACCCCTGGGACGGCATTCCGATCGCCCAGAGCCCCATCTGGCCGAGGTGGAAGGAGGGCGTGATCCAGGCGACATGCTGCATCCAGGGCGGGAGCATGGTGATCGGCATCCACAGGCCGCCGACGATCGAGAAGCCGAGATAGAGCGCATTGGCGGCGGCGATCGCGCCCTTGGCGTTGAGCCGCATCCCGACCGCGAAGCCGATCAGCGCGAAGGGGACCACCGCCAGCAAATGGATTGCGAGCAAGGCCGCCCAGCCGCTCGCCGAAAGCCGAACTCCGCCGACGAGCGCCAGCGCATAGATCAAGACCAATGCGATGGCCGCCATCGCCGCCGCCGAGACCAGCTTCGCAGTGACATAGGCGCCCGCGGGGAGGGGTGAGACTCGCTTGAGCTCGATCAGACCGGTATCCCGTTCCACCGCGACCCCGGCGCCGAAGCCGAACAGGGCCGGTCCGGTCGCCGCGAATACCCCGAACCCGGCGAGCGAATAGGCCGCCGCTTCGGGCCCGGCCTTGTTCATGGCGACCGCGAACAGGCCGTAAAAGACCGCTGGCGTGACGATCGTGGGAAGCGCGAATTGCGGCAGCCTGAGGCTTTTGCGGAGCTCGGCCGCGCTTTCGCGGACGAAGACCCCGAACGGCGGCGCCAATGCGGTGTCCGTCATGCTGCTTCCTTCAACGAGGCAGAGAGGTTGGCGAGCGCGTCCTCGAGCGAGGCCGCTGCGATGGTGAGATCGCCAAGCTCCGGATCGGCGGCCAGCAGATGGCGCGCGGTCGCGGCGCCGTCGGCGACGAGCAAATTGGCGGTCGCTCCGCTGCGCGACATCGAGCGGACTCCGGGCAAGGCTGCGAGCAGCGCGTCGCCAAGGCCCGTCCGGCAGCGGATCGTCGCACCCGCGACGCTGGCCTTGATCCCGGCCGGACTGTCGTCGGCCACGATCCGTCCGCCGTCGATGACCACGATCCGGTCGGCGAGCGCATCTGCCTCGTCGAGATAGTGGGTGGTGAGCAGCACCGCCGTGCCCGAGTTCGCCTCGTCTCGAACCGTCGCCCAAAGCCGGCGCCGCGCCTCGTGATCGAGCCCGGTGGTCGGTTCGTCGAGGACGAGCAGATCGGGCCGGCCGCAGATCGCAAGCGCGTAAAGCAGGCGACGTTGCTGTCCGCCCGAAAGCTTGCCCGCCCGCCTTTTCTCGAGGCCCTCCAGCCCGGCGAGCGCGATCGTCTCGTCGACCTCGCGAGGCCGGCGGTAATAACCGGACTGAAGCGTAACCAGCTCGGTGACGGTCAGCACATCGGGGAGCCCGGCGCTCTGAAGCATCACGCCCATCCGCGCTCGCGCGGCCGGTCGCTGCGGATCGAGACCGAATAGCAAAGCCTCGCCCGAATCGGGCGTCAGCCTGCCGCAAAGCACTCCGACGCTGGTCGTCTTGCCGGCGCCGTTGGGGCCGAGTAACGCAGTGACCTCGCCGGCGCGGACGTCGATCGAGATCCCGTCCAGCACCCGTTGCGATCCGAATTTCTTGGTGACGCCCGTCAATTGCGCCACCGTTGCCATGTCGATGCGGCTCATCGTCTTGCTCCCTCGTCCAGGGAGTCATCGACGATGGGTGTCCGTCGCGCCAGTGCGCCGCGTCACCTGCAACGGGTGACAGATGTCACCTGCCGCATTCGGTTCGGCCCGGCCGTCAGGTCAGGCGGAAACCGCCAGCATCGTCAGGCGGCGAGCTTCGCGCAAAGCCGGCGATGGGCCGCCGCGGAGGTCCAGAAGCGCACCGCAGCGCCGGCGACCTTGCCGGTGACTCGGCCACTATGCTCGAAGCGGAGGCTGAAAGGGGAGCCGTCGCCGACCCGGAGGCCCTCGATCGCGATGATCCCGGCGCGCCCGATCTCGGTGCGATAGTCGAAACCGCCATCGTCGGTACCCGCATCGTTGGCAACAGCGGACTGGGCAGGGGCGCCGCTGGAGGCGAACGCGGCAGTGAGGATTGCATTGATGGGGTACATGACCAACTCCGTTCGAGTCAGCCTCCGGCACCTCTCCTGGCGCGCCTATTGCGACACGCCAGGGCGTGATCAAATGAAAAGCGTGCAAGGTGCCGATCAGTTCGGCGCATTTTTTGCGCCCACGCCCCGCGATGCGTCCGGGGAGCGCCTTCGGGTCGTAATTGTGCGGGAATGCGAGGCCGGGCTACACCCGCCGCGAGTCGGGAGAGTCGGGATGCGCTGGTGGATGTTGTTGCCCTTGCTTGCCCTCGGAGCCACCGGTGGGGCGCAGCCGCCAGGCTCCGAAGCGACGAGCGAAGCGCCGAAGGCTTCGCCTTCGCCGCACGATTGCGGCGGGGACACGGCCCTTCCGGCCAAGGCGGCCTTGCTGGCGGGCTATGGCGGCGGCGGGTTCGCGATCGCGACATCGGTGCCCAAAGCGCAGGCGTTTTTCGACAACGGCATGCAGCTCGGCCATGCTTTCGCCCACAAGGCTGCGATCGCGGCGATGGCGGAGAGCGCCCGGCTCGATCCGGCTTGCGCGATGTGCGCCTGGGGCGAAGCCTGGGCCTCGGGGCCGACGATCAATTATCCGGTCTCGCCCGACGAAACCAGGAAGCTTGCGATCAAGGCGGAGGCCGCTTTGCGCCTCGCCGCGAACGGGCCGGAAAAGGAGAGGCTGCTCGCCGAGGCGCTGGTCCAGCGCTACCGCAAGGGCAATGAGGCCTTCGCCAAGGCGATGGACGCGCTCGCCCGCCGCTATCCGGAGGATGACGAGATCCTCGTGCTCGCCGCCGACGCCTGGATGACGTTCGACAGCAATGCCAACAAGACGGGCAACACGCCGCGCGAGATCGTCCTGCTCGAGACGGTGCTCAGGCGCAGCCCGGATTATACCCCCGCAATCCACTTCTACATTCACGCCACCGAGACCGCGGGCACATCCGGGAAGGCCGAGGCCTATGCGGACCGCCTCCCCAGGCTTGCTCCGGCGGCGAGCCACCTCATCCACATGCCGTCGCACACTTATTACCATGTCGGCCGCTATCAGGACGCGGTCGACTCCAACCTGCGCGCGGTGGCGATCGGCCGCGAAAATGCCAGGCGGCTCGGCCTTCCCGAGCCGGACGGAATCTGGGACCTCCCTTATCATGCGCACAATGTCCAATATGGCGTCGGCGCCGCCTTGATCTCGGGCGATTCGGGCAGCGCGCTGGCGCTCAGCGACCCGATCGTCGCCCGCACCACCAAGGGCAGTGCCAATCGCTTCGGAGCCTATGGCGAGATGATCGCCGGCACTGCCTATTTCGCCGAGGCGCGATTCGCCGACCCCGCCAAGGTGCTGGCGCTGCCCGGCCCGTCCGCCGCTTTCCGGTTCGCCACGGCTTACTGGCATTATGCCCGCGGCGAGGCCCAGGCGCGGCTCGGCCGCCCGGCCGACACTCGCGCCGAGGCTGCGGCGATGCAGGCGCCGGGCGGGCACGGAGACAAGGGCGATTCCGCCTTCGATGCCGCCAGGAAGATGGTCTCGATCGGTCGGCTCGTGCTCGAAGGCCGGGCGGCGATGCTCGAAAAGTATCCGAAGCGCGCGATCGCCGCGTTCAGCGCCGCTGCGAAGCTGCAGGAGTCCGAGGTCTTTGCCGGCTTCGCCGATCCGCCGGCCTTCTGGTATCCGGTGCGCCGCGATGTCGCCGCCGCCTTGCTCGCCGCCGGCAGGAGCCGCGAGGCGATGGCGGAGGCGGATGCGGCGCTCCGGGCAATGCCGCGCGAGCCGGCCACGCTCGCCATCCGCGCCCGGATCAGCGCGGCCCTGGCGCGGCCGGCCCAGATACTGGCGAGACGCTAGGACAGGAGAAGGGATGCGAATGAAGCACAAGGCGAGGCTGCTGGTTCTCCTGGGTGGGCTCGCACCCGCCGCCCCGCGTCCTGCCGTTGCGGCGCCAAGCTGGCAGGCGGACTGGGGGGATAATGTCTGTTCGCTGATCCGTGCGGCTGAGGATCCGAACGCGATCATCCTCAGGATCGACAGCGTACCGGGCACCGACCTGATTTCGGTCAACCTCCAGCACAAGAAATGGGCATGGGCTTCCGAGGGCCAGGCCGCCGACGTCGCGCTTGCGCTCGACCCCGGGGGAGTCGTGCCGGCGAAGGCCGCGTACAGCCCCAATCCCCTGGATCGGCATCCGGCGCTGACCCTGCAAGTGACGGGTCGCTTCTTCCTGGGGCAGCTTGCGGCTGCGCGCTCGCTGACGGTCACGCAGCACGGGCGTCCGCTGGCCAGCTTCACCTTGCCGCTGGCAGCCCAGGCCGTCTCGTCGCTCCGCGCCTGCCAGCGTGACGCGTTGACCAGCTGGGGAATCGACGCCGATGCCTGGTTCAAGCTGAGGTCGGCGCCCGTCGCCAAGCAGGACCTGGCTAGCCTGATCGGTATCGACGACTATCCTTCCAAGGCTTTGAACGGCGGCGTTTCCGGAAGGGTCGTGATTCGGCTTTCCGTCGACGCCACCGGAACGCCGACCGGCTGTGTCGCGACGATGAGCAGCGACTCGTCGTTCGATCGCGACACATGCGCTCTATTCATGAAGCGGGCGCGATTTCGCCCGGCGCTCGACGCGGAAGGGAGGCCGGTAGCGGCTCCGTTGGTCACAGTGGTGACGTGGTTGACGTCCTCGTAAATCCGTCGGCGAAGGGCCCGCATCAAGCCGGGAACGCCAATCGTATCGGCCGCGTTCTGAGCGGCAAAGGAGAGAGCGATGGGCGACGATACAGACAAGACGGGCGCGGCGGATCGCCGCCAGGTCGCAGGAGGCGAAGCTTACGAAGTCGATTATTTCGCGAACAAGCACGGCCTCAGCGCGCAACAGGCGCGCGAGCTGATCGAGCGCATCGGCAACGACCGCGCCAAGCTCGACGCCGCAGCCGGAGCGCTGAAGGGACGCAATGGCGGCTCGGCACGTGGCGGCTGACGGCAAATTGGTCCTCGCCGCGCGCTGCGGATTCGCGGCTCGCGGCATCCTCTACGCCTTGATCGGAATCCTGGCGATGACTGGGCGGACAGAGGATCCGCACGGCGCGCTCGGTTTCATCTTTCGCAAGGCCGGATCGCCGGTGCTGATTCCGATGGGTCTAGGCTTCCTTGCCTATGGGGTGTGGCGGGTGGTCGATGCCGCCTTCGACGGCGACGATCACGGCAATGACCCAAAGGGCATCTTGGTCCGGATCGGCGGCGCGGCCTGCGGCCTGGTCTATCTAAGCTTCGCGCTCGCGACTGCGAAATTGCTCTTCCTCCACACTGGCGGCGGCGGCGGCGGCGGCGCGGCCGAACAGGGCGCATCGACCGCTCTGCATCTGCCGGGCGGAAGCCTGCTGCTCTACGCTGCAGCAGCGGCCTTCCTCGGCGGCGGCATCTGGCAATTCGTCAAGGCGTGGAAGCTGAAATTCCTCAAGCGCGTGACCGACTGGGCGGCGCATAGCGTGCTGGTCAAATGGCTCGGCCGGCTTGGCTTTGCCGCACGGGGCGCGGTGTTCGTGACCGTCGCCTGGCTGTTCTTCAACGCTGCTCGAGACCTCAAGGCCTCCGAAGCCGGCGGAAGCGCCGACGCAATGGACGCGATGCCCCACTTCTTGCTGATCGCGATCGGCCTCGGCCTGATCCTGTTCGGGCTGTTCAGCCTGATCGAGGCCTGGTTCCGAGCGATCGGCGATCCCAATGTCGGCGACCACGTCCGCAAGCATGTCCGCAAGGTCATGCCCGGCTAAGCGTGGAAGCATAAAGCATCGTGCGGAAAAATGGGTACCGGTTTTCCGCGAACGACGATGCGAGAACAGGCCGGACCGCGCACCGCCGGCATCGTCGCTACCAAAGCCGCTCCCGAGCCGCCGCGCTTGCGCTCGCCGGTGTCAGGAAGCCGGCATCTTCCATCCGCGCGAGCACCAGCTTGCGGGTTTCGAAGGCGCGCTCCCGATTGGCGGGAAGATCGAAGCGGCGAAGGGTGGGCGCATCTACCAGGGCGGCGAGATAGGCCGCCTGGCCGACGCTGAGCTGTGCGGGAGCCCGCCCGAAATAAAGCCGCGAAGCCGATTCGAGGCCGTACGCGCCGCCGCCGAAATAGACCCGGCTCAGATAGAGACGGAGTATCTGGTCCTTGCTCAACCGCCCTTCGAGCTGGCGGGCGAGCAAAATCTCCCGGATCTTGCGCCGCAGCGATTTCGGCTCGCCGGAGAGCAGGCTGTTCTTGAGCAATTGCTGGGTGAGGGTCGCGCCGCCCTGCGGATGACCGCCGATATTAGCGAGGTCATGGCTCCCGGCCCGCACCATCGCGGCGGGATCGTAGCCGCCGTGCGACAGAAATCGCCGATCCTCGGCCGCGACGAAGGCCTGGACGACATGGGGCGGAAGCCCGGCGACATCGGCTCGCGCGCCTTGTGCGACCAGCGGAGCGATATCGGGCAGGTCCCGCCCGTAGACGACGAACGGGGCGACTGCCGCGGTGGCCGCGAGCGAGACTCCGCCGATCAGGATCGACAAGGCGGTGCCGATCCGGCGAGCCCGAACCGCGGGCGAAGGCGAGGCGGCAAGCAACCGGCGCGGAATCGACCAGGCTCGCGACAGCCGCTCGATCATTTCGGCCGACAGGCTGCGGCGCCGGGACAATATCTCCGAAGCGCGCGCCCGCGATCCGAGCACCTCCGACAATTCGGCCTGCGAAAGGCCGCGGCCGCGCATGACCAGCCCGAGCAGCTCGACCGGGTCGCTCTCCTCGGGAAGCGAGCGCCTTTCATATTCCGCTGCCAGCACCGCCAGCACCTCGAGCCGATCCGCCTCGGGCGATCCCGGCGCGGCGTCGATCAGCGAGCCAATCTCTTCGAGCAATCTCATATGGTCTTCGGGGGTGCGGACAGGCTTCATTCTGCGTCCTCCACGGCGTGGATGTAGGTGTAGCGCGCCACTCCGGCGGCCCGGTTGAGCTCGATCCCGACCCGCGCGGTGCGCAGCGCGATCTCGGCCCGATTTCCGTCCAGAGTGGCGATGTTGGCCAACGTCTCTTCGAGCGCGGCCGCGTCGGTTGCGGCGAGCAAGGCATGGAGCGCGCGCAGCTCGCCTTGGGAATGGGCGTGCCGTCGGCAATGTTCGCTGAGCAAATTGGCCCCAACCACATACATGAGCGGAGCATAGCATGTACCCATGGATGGGAACAAGTCTTGATTGCTCCCAAATTTGGGAACATTCTCCGCCGAATATCGGGGAGACTCACCATGACCAATGACAGAAGCGCAGGTTGGAACCGGGCCCTTTATCCCGCACTCGCCATAGGCGCGATTGTGGCACTGCTTTATCTGGTCGATGCGTCCTGGTTGGCGCCGGCGCCGCACGGCCGGCCGATCCTCATCGCCCATCGCGGAGTCTATCAGCAGTTCGACCATCGCGGCCTGGACATCAACGGGTGCACCGCCACCCGAATCGCGAGGCCGGTCCACCCTTTCCTCGAGAACACGATTGCCTCGATCCGCGAAGCTGTCCGGCTCGGCGCGGATATCGTCGAGCTGGATGTTGCCCCGACCTCCGACGGCCAGCTGGTCGTCTTCCACGACTGGACGCTCGACTGCCGTACCAACGGCCAAGGCGAAGTCCGCGCCCACAGCCTCGCCGAGCTCAAGGCGCTCGACATCGGTTATGGCTATACCGCAGACGGCGGTCGCACCTTTCCGTTTCGCGGCCGCGGAATCGGCCTGATGCCGACGCTCGAGGAAGTGCTCCACGCCTTTCCGGACCAGCGGCTGCTGATCAACTTCAAGAGCAAGGATCCGGCGGAAGCTGATGCTGTCGCCGCCGCATTCAGGCGCGCCGGTGTGGCGATCGACGCCAAATATTCTTTCTACGGCTCGGGCCGTCGGCCGGTCGAGCGAATGCGGCTATATGCGCCGAAATCCTGGCTCTTCTCCGGCGGCGACTGTTCCTACGCCTATCTGGAATGGGGCTGGTCGGGACATATGCCCGACTCCTGCCGGGGCGGCACGATCGGAGTCCCGCTCAACCTGCGCCGGCTTGCCTGGGGCTGGCCCAACCGGTTCATCGCGCGCATGGACCAGGCTGGAACCCGGATCATCCTGTTCGGCGACACCACCGACCTCAAGGGCGCGGTCGGCATCTCGCGGCCCGACCAGCTTGACCAGGTCCCGCCGGGCTTCGGCGGCTATCTGTGGATCGAAGACATCTACGCCTTGCGCTCGCAACTCGGCCGA
>JAQGLD010000644.1 GCA_028293055.1 Alphaproteobacteria bacterium | reverse complement strand
TCTCGGCGACATGGTCGGCCAGATCTTCGCGATGATCGTGCTGACCGTCGCCGCCGGTGAAGCTGCGATCGGGCTCGCCATCCTGGTGATCTACTTCCGCGGCCGCGGCACGATCGCGGTCGATGACATCAACCAGATGAAGGGATGAAGGCTGTGACTCTTCGTTTCCCGGCGAAGGCCGGGACCCAGTCCCGCATCCGCAGCTGGGCCCAGGCCTGCGCCGGGGAGCCGCGCGCATGAACGTCCTGCTCATCGTCTTCCTGCCGTTGCTCGCCGCGATCGTCGCGGGCTTCGGCAACCGAATGATCGGCAATACCGCCGCCAAGCTGGTCACGACCGGCGCGCTGTTCGGCTCGCTGGCTTTGTCCTGGCCTTTGTTCATCGGCTTCATGACCGGCGCCGAGGCCAGCCAGCTCCATCCGGTGCTCGACTGGATTCATTCGGGCGATCTCCAGGTCAACTGGGCGCTGAGGGTGGATTCGCTGACCGCGGTGATGCTGGTGGTGGTGACGACCGTCTCGGCGCTCGTCCACCTCTACTCCTGGGGCTATATGGCCGAGGACGACAGCCAGCCGCGCTTTTTCGCCTATCTGTCGCTGTTCACCTTCGCCATGCTGATGCTGGTGACCTCGGACAATCTCGTCCAGATGTTCTTCGGCTGGGAGGGGGTCGGCCTCGCTTCCTATCTGCTGATCGGCTTCTGGTACCACAAGCCGTCGGCCAACGCGGCGGCGCTCAAGGCATTCGTCGTCAACCGCGTCGGCGATTTCGGATTCTCGCTCGGCATCTTCGCCACTTTCCTGGTGTTCGGCACGGTCTCGATTCCGGCGATACTGACCGCCGCGCCGCACATGGCCGGTTCCACGATCGGCTTCCTCGGCCAGCGCTTCGATACGATGACGCTGATCTGCATCCTCCTGTTCATCGGCGCGATGGGCAAATCGGCGCAGCTCGGCCTCCACACCTGGCTGCCCGACGCGATGGAGGGCCCGACCCCGGTCTCGGCCCTGATCCACGCTGCGACGATGGTCACCGCCGGCGTCTTCATGGTCTCCCGCCTGTCGCCGATGTTCCAGACCAGCGCGACCGCGATGGGCGTCGTCGTCTTCGTCGGCGCGATCACCGCCTTGTTCGCAGCCACCGTCGGCACAGTCCAGAACGACATCAAGCGCGTGATCGCTTACTCGACCTGCTCGCAGCTCGGCTACATGTTCATGGCGGCAGGCGTCGGAGCCTATGGCGCCTCGATGTTCCACCTGTTCACCCACGCCTTCTTCAAGGCTCTGCTCTTCCTCGGCGCCGGATCGGTGATCCATGCCATGCATCACGAGCAGGACATGCGCTTCTACGGCGGGCTGAGGAAGCAGATTCCCTACACCTTCTGGGCGATGATGGCCGGAACCCTGGCGATCACCGGAGTGGGCGTCGAAGGCGTGTTCGGCTTCGCCGGCTTCTATTCGAAGGACGCGATCATCGAGAGCACATTCGCGGCCGGAACCGGCCTCGGTCGCTTCGCCTTCGCGATCGGCGTGTTCGCGGCCCTGCTGACCAGCTTCTACAGCTGGCGGCTGATGTTCCTGACCTTCTTCGGCGAGCCGCGCTGGGCCGGCTCGGAGCATATCCAGCACGCTGTCCACGATGCGCACGGCCACGGTCACGAGCACGACGATCGCCCCGATGCCGAGGATGCCGGCCACGATACGCGCCCGCACGAAGCTGGGGCGGGCGAGGTGCCCACCGGCACCGCGGGCTATCATCCGCACGAAAGCCCATTGACCATCCTGCTGCCGCTGCTGGTCCTTTCGATCGGCGCGATCTTTGCCGGGATGGCGTTCGCTCCGATCTTCATCGAGCCGGAGAGCGCTGCGCGTTTCTGGGCGGGAGCGATCGCCTTCAACCACGAGCTCGCCGAGACCGCGCATCACCTGCCGCTGATCGTCAAGCTGACGCCCGGGATCGTGATGGTCATCGGCTTCCTGATCGCGCTGCAGGTCTATGTCCGCCGCACCGATCTTGCCGGGCGCTTCGTCGGCCAGTTCGGGCCGCTTCATGCCTTCCTGCTCAACAAATGGTATTTCGACGAGCTCTACAATGTCGTCTTCATCCGCCCGGCGCTCTGGCTCGGCCGCATCTTCTGGAAGAAGGGTGACGAAGCGGTGATCGACCGCTTCGGGCCGGACGGTGCAGCGACCGTGGTTCGCTTCGGCAATGTCCTCACCGCTCGGCTGCAGACCGGCTACCTCTACACTTATGCTCTGGTGATGCTGCTCGGCCTCGCTGCGGCGGCAACCTGGGCGATGGCACGATGACCGGTTTCCCGATCCTGTCGGTCATGTTGCTGGTGCCGGTCGTCGGCGCGGTGGCCTGTCTGTTTGCTTCGGCGAGCGGAGCGCGCTGGATCGCCCTGATCGCGACGCTGCTCGATCTCCTGCTCGGCATCCTGCTCTGGTACGGCTACCAGATCGGCGGCGAGCAATGGCAGTTCACCGAATATAACCGCACATTCGGACTCTTCGCCTGGGCGCTCGGCATCGACGGCATCGCTTTGATGCTGATCATGCTCTCGGTCTTCCTGATGCCGATCTGCATCCTCGCTTCCTGGGCGTCGATCGAGCGCCGGGTACCGGAATATATGGCCTATTTCCTGATCATGGAGACGATGATGCTCGGCGTCTTCATGGCGCAGGACATCTTCCTCTTCTACATCTTCTTCGAGGCCGGCCTGATCCCGATGTTCCTGATCATCGGCATATGGGGCGGCGCCGAGCGGATCTACGCCAGCTACAAATTCTTCCTCTACACCTTCTTCGGCTCGGTGCTGATGCTGGTGGCGATGTTGTGGATGGTGAATTTCACCCACGGCGACACCTATATCCCGCATCTGCTGGTCACCGATTTCCCGCGCCAGGCGCAGACCTGGCTGTGGCTGGCCTTCTTCGCCAGCTTCGCGGTCAAGATGCCGATGTGGCCGGTCCACACATGGCTGCCGGACGCCCACGTCCAGGCGCCGACCGCGGGTTCGGTAATTCTCGCCGGAGTGCTGCTCAAGCTGGGCGGCTACGGCTTCCTGCGCTTCTCGCTGCCGATGTTCCCCCAGGCGTCGGCCCAGTTGGTCTGGATCATCTTCGGGCTCAGCCTGATCGCGATCGTCTACACCTCCCTGGTCGCCCTGGTGCAGCGCGACATGAAGAAGCTGATCGCTTATTCGTCGGTCGCCCACATGGCCTTCGTCACGATCGGAATCTTCGCCTTCAACCGCCAGGGCATGGAAGGGGCGCTGATCGTCATGCTCAGCCACGGGCTGGTCTCGGGCGCGCTCTTCCTATGCGTCGGAGTGGTTTACGACCGGATGCACACCCGCGAGATCGACCGCTATGGCGGTCTCGCCAACAACATGCCGGCTTATGCCTTGCTGTTCATGGTTTTCACCATGGCTTCGGTCGGACTGCCCGGTACCGCCGGCTTCGTCGGCGAGTTCCTCAGCCTGATCGGCTCCTACCATGCGTCGACCTTCGTCGCCGCAGTCGCCACCACCGGGATCATCCTCGGCGCCGCTTACATGCTCTATCTGTACTGGCGGGTGGTCTATGGCACGAGCCGCAACGCAGACGCAGCGGCGATGCCTGACCTCAACCCGAGGGAATATGTCTCGCTCGGAGCGATCGCCCTGGTGGTGATGTGGATGGGCATCTATCCGGAAAGCTTCCTCGCGCCGATGCGCAGCGATGTCGGCCTGCTCATGGCACGCGTCGCGAGCGCTGCGCCGAAGAGCGATTCCGCTTTGGTCACGCCAGCTTTGGCCGCGCCCGCCAAACAGATTTCGACCGCCGCGGGGGGCGCTCACTGATGCTCAATTCGCTCGCCCTCACCGCGCCCGAGCTGCTGCTCTCGACCGCAGCCTTGATCCTGATGCTGGTCGCGGCCTGGGCCGGCGACCGTTCTGCGCGCATCATCACATGGCTCGCGGTGCTCGCCTTCGCCGGTGCCGCCATCGTCATTCCCAATTACAATGGCGGCAGCGCGAGTGGATTTTACGGCCTGTTCGTCTCCGACGGTTTCTCGGCTTTCTCCAAGGTGCTGATCTATGTCGCTGCGGCGGTCTCGCTGATCGGGGCGAGTGCATGGTTCAGCCGCGACGGCGATTATCGCGCCGAATATCCGGTCCTCGTCCTGCTCTCCGCGGTCGGCATGGGCATGATGGTCTCGGCGAGCGACCTGCTCACCCTCTATGTCGGTCTCGAGCTGCAGAGCCTCGCGGCCTATGTTCTGGCCGCCTTCCAGCGGCGCGACAATCGCTCGGCGGAGGCTGGCCTCAAATATTTCGTGCTCGGCGCTTTGGCCTCCGGGATCCTGCTCTACGGCATTTCCCTGCTCTACGGATTCACCGGATCGACCCTGTTCGGAGACATCGCCCATTCGATCTCGGTCCAGAAGTCATCCGCCGGCGGCCTCTCGACCGGGACATTGTTCGGCCTGGTGTTCGTCCTCGCCGGGATCGCCTTCAAGGTCTCGGCGGTGCCGTTCCACATGTGGACTCCGGACGTCTATGAAGGCGCCCCGACTCCGGTCACCGCCTTCTTCGCAAGCGCGCCCAAGGTCGCTGCGATGGCCTTGCTGGCGCGGGTCACGGTGGTCGCGATGGGCCCGGCCACGTTCGAATGGCGCCAGATCGTCATCTTCATGGCCTTGGCCTCGACCATTCTCGGCGGCGTCGCCGCGATCGGCCAGCCCAACATCAAGCGGCTGCTTGCCTACAGCTCGATCAACAATGTCGGCTTCGCCCTGATCGGCCTCGCCGCCGGCACCCAGATCGGCATCGGCGCGGTCCTCTTCTATCTCGCCGTCTATGTGGTGATGACCCTGGGCTCGTTCCTCGTCGTCCTGCAGATGCGCGACGAGAGCGGGCGCCCAGTCGAAACGATCGCCTCGCTTTCCGGCCTCTCGCGCAACCGCCCCTTGCTGGCGGGAGCGATGGCGATGTTCATGTTCAGTCTCGCCGGGGTGCCGCCCTTTTT
>JAQGLD010000217.1 GCA_028293055.1 Alphaproteobacteria bacterium | reverse complement strand
CAATTCAAATTTCCGTCTTCCGCAACTCTCGCCAACCTGCCGGGTTTGGACAGCGCACGAACAGGAGCCTTACACCATGGCGTCAGAACCGCCGAACCGACCGACGGGTGGAACCGGGATCCTTCTGATCCTCATCCTGCTGGTCGTCGTCGGCGCCCTGGTTTTCTGGGGCTGGTCCCGCCACTCGCCTTCCGCGCCGAACCCCACCGCCACGGCACTTCCCAAGACCGTCCCGAACGCAGCGCCGCCGCCCTCCAAATAGGCGTGCAAGACGGGCTGGCCTTCGCCATATCATGGCGGACACCAGGGAGTCCGTGGATGAAGCTTTTCCGCCTGCTCTGCCTCGTTTTCTCTCTCCTCGCGATCTCCGGGCCGGTCGTCGCCTCGCCCGAAGCTTCGGAGCCGGCGCCGGCTCTGCGGCGCGGAATCAACATTCTCGGCTACGACCCGATCTGGCGCGACGCCGGACAGGGCCGCTTCAAGGAGAAGCATTTTCGTGCCATTCGCGAGGCCGGGTTCGACTTCGTGCGGGTCAACCTCCAGGCCTTTCGGTATATGAACGCCTCCGGCGAACTGGACCGCAAATGGCTCGATCGGCTGGATTGGGTCGTGCGCGGCGCGAGCCAGGCCGGGCTCGCGGTGATCCTCGACGAACATGATTTCGACACCTGTTCGAAGGACCCGGCGATCTGCCGGATCATGCTCGGCAATTTCTGGAAACAGGTGGCGCCGCGCTACCGGGCCTCGCCGGCAAGCGTGATGTTCGAGCTGCTCAATGAACCGCACGACAAGCTCGACGCGGACGGGTGGAACCAGCTCCTCGTCGAGATGCTGGCGATCGTGCGCCGCACCAACCCGACTCGGACCGTAGTGATCGGCCCAACTCGCTGGAACAGTGCCGACGAGCTGCCATCGCTTCGCCTGCCCGACTCGGATCGCAACATCCTCGTCACCTTCCATTATTACGAGCCGTTTCGTTTCACGCATCAGGGCGCGTCCTGGACCGCGATGGTGGCGGTGCACGGCATTCCCTGGGGCAGCGACGAGGATCGAGCCCGGCTCGCCGCGGACTTTGCCAGGGTCGCCGCATGGTCGCGAGCGAACCGGCGGCCGGTCCTGCTTGGAGAGTTCGGTGCCTACGACAAGGGCGGCACTCCGATCGCGTTGCGAGCCGCCTACGATTCGTCGGTAGCGCGCGAGGCGGAAAAGCAGGGCTTGCCCTGGGCCTATTGGCAATTCGACAGCGACTTCGTTGCCTACGATATCGCAAAGGACGAATGGGTCCAGCCGATCCGCGACGCGCTCGTTCCGCGGCCTTGAAGGCCGAGAACTCGCGCCATACCACTATCCTTGGAGCCGAATCGAAGCGGAAACGTTCATGCGCAGGTCATCGGCATTTAACCATATTGCACTTGCAGGCCAGGCTTTGGCCGGCCCTGTATGCTTAATCAGTTCAGAGGGAGTCTCGACCCGTGTTCAACAAGACGATCCTGGCGGCCGCCGCCTCGGCGACCGCGCTGACCGCGATCCCGTCGGCAGCCGAAGCGCGCTATTACGGCCACGACCATGACGGCTACCGCCACCAGCGGTCCGATTACGACCGCGGCGGCTATGGCCACTATTATGATCGAGGCTATTATGTCCGCTCTTATTATCGCCCGGCTTATGGCTACGGCTATTATCGACCGGTCTATTATGGCGGCTATTATCCGACGGCCTATTACGGCGAACCCTATTATGACGGCGGCTATTACCGTGCCGGCTATCGCTGCGGCAGCGGCACCACCGGCGCGATCGCAGGAGCTGCGGTCGGCGCCTTGCTCGGCCGCGAGATCGGTCGCGGCGGCTACCGCTACCACCGGCGCGGCGGAGGCTCCGGGGCAATCATCGGCGCCGGCGCCGGTGCACTTCTCGGCCGCGAGCTCGGCCGCTGCTGAATAAAAGGGCGCCCGCCTTTGGGCGGGCGCCCTGATTCATCCGGCTTCCGCTCGGGCTCGCGCGGCCTCGACGGTCAGCAGGCCCGGCTCTCGCTCGGGCACCAGCCAGCGGCTCTCGTAGATCTCGACCGTCTCGAAGATCGGCGCAGCGAAATAGGGATCGTCCGCGCAATAAGCATCCAGCGCCGCGCGCGACGGCAGATCGAAGACGAACAGGCTGCCGACCATAACCCCTCCCTCGATCAGCGGGCCGCCATAGACGATCTTGTCCTGGTTGCCGGCGACATGATCGAGATGCGCAGCGCGATGGCGGCGGCGCAGATCCCCTGCTTTCTTGTCCTTGGCAATGACGACGAAATTCATTTGCGCCCTCCCACTAGCCGTGTCTGCCGCGCCTTCCTGTTGCGGCTTGGCTGAGCCGTCGCTAAGCGGCTGACATACGGGCGCCCGCCCTAGCAGGAATTACATGGCTGACGCCAAACCGTTCGATTCCCACGTCACGGATCAGCGCTTCCAGCTGCTGATCAACTCCGTAACCGACTACGCCATCTATATGATCGAGCCGAGCGGCCGAATCGCGACCTGGAATGCCGGCGCCCGACGCTTCAAAGGCTATGAGGCCGACGAGATCATCGGCCGAAACTTCTCGGAATTCTTCTCCGAAGAGGATCGTGCCGCAGGCCTGCCGATGCGTTCGCTTGCCACGGCCGAGGCCGAAGGCAAGTTCGAAACCGAGGGCTGGCGGATCCGGAAGGATGGCACCCGCTTTTGGGCGCATGTCATCATCGATCCGGTGCGCGACGATAGCGGCTCCCTTCTTGGCTTCGCCAAGATCACTCGGGACATCAGCGAACGGCGCTCGGCCGAGATCGCTTTGGCCGAAAGCGAGCAGCGGTTCCGGATGCTTGTCCAGGGCGTGCGCGACTATGCACTCTATATGCTCGATCCCGACGGGCGGGTCAGCAACTGGAATTCGGGCGCCCAGAAGATCAAGGGCTACAGCGCCGAGGAGATAGTCGGCAAGCATTTCTCCAATTTCTACACGCCCGAGGATCGAGCCGCCGGAGAGCCTGCGCGAGCGCTCCAGACCGCTCTTACCGAAGGCAAATATGAGCGCGAGGCATGGCGAATCCGCAAAGACGGAACCCGCTTCTGGGCGCATATCCTGATCGATCCGATTCGCGACGACGATGGCCACTTGGTCGGCTTCGCCAAAGTCACCCGCGACATAACCGAGCGCAGGCGCGCCCAGGAAGAGCTCGAGGAGGCCCGCCTCGCTTTATTCCAGTCGCAGAAAATGCAGGCGCTGGGCGAGCTCACCGGAGGAATTGCCCACGATTTCAACAATATGCTGACGATCATCATCGGATCGCTCGACATGGCGAAACGCAAGCTGGACAGCGACCGGCCGCGCACGGAAAAATGTATCGACAATGCACTGGAGGGCGCGCAGCGGGCGAGCCAGCTTACCGGCCGGCTGCTCGCTTTTTCGCGTCAGCAACCTCTGGCGCCCAAGGTGGTCGACCT
>JAQGLD010000638.1 GCA_028293055.1 Alphaproteobacteria bacterium | reverse complement strand
AGTGGACTGCGGCTCCGCGCCGGCCCCGATGGTGACCGTGTCGCGTGCTCACGCGAGCGTAGGGATCCTTGCGGATGAGAACGACCGCCGAGGTGGCGACCTGGGCTCGCTCGCTCCGCCACGAGTCGGCGACACGCAGCCGGGAAGCCATGACGAGCTGGTGATCACGACAATTTCCTACTGATCCTTCGCACGCACTTGCCCTCGTGTCGCCACTGGCCGAGGATGGTCCAAATTGGATGGGGGCTCCGAACGCATGACCTTGGGACCGGGCGCGCCGCGCCCGGCCCGATCGCGTGCGCGGGGTGCGGCTCGCAGCCGCGGGGAGATCGGCCGTTCGAAAAGCGGGCTTCACGGCAAGGCGCGGCGGCCCCGGGACGGCCGCGTTCGCCTGCCTTTGGCTCGTCGGGGAGGTTTCGCTGTCGCTGGCGGCATGGACCCTACCCGGCGCCGCCCGCGCGGCCAATGCGATCACGGGCGGCTGTACGGCTTCGTCGACCGGGGTCGTCCTGCCGGCCTACAATCTGATCACCAAGGTCCAGCAGACCGGAACCGGGACGCTCGCGGTCCAGTGTACCGGCACCGGGACGGTCACGGTCCAGGCGGCGCTGACCATCGGCACCGGCACCTGCACCACTCGGACGATGAAGAACGGGGCGAACAGCCTCACCTACAATATCTACACCACCGCTGCCTATGCGACCGTCTGGTGCGATCCGACGACCCGCCTGCCGACGACATTTACGTTCAACTCGCCGACGACGCCCCAGACCCTGACCAACAATTTGACGATGTACGTCAAGGCCGATTCCGGCCAGGCGGTCGCGATCGGGAATTATTCGGCGACAGTCGGGTCGGTCATCTACTGGACCGGCTCCAACAGCGCGACCGCGACCTTCACCGTCACCGAAAGCGCGCCCGCCACGTGCAGCGCGAGCGTGACCGGCCTCGGCTTTGGCACCTATGCCGGAACCGCGATCACCGCGCAGGCGACCGTCTCGGTGACCTGCACCTCGCCGACGCCCTACACGGCGGCGCTCGGCGCCGGCGCGAACGTGTCGGGCACCCAGCGGCGGATGAAGTCGGCCGGCGGTCAGTTCATCTCCTACAATCTCTACAGCAATGCCGCGAGGACCACCGCCTGGGGGGACGGGACCGGCCTGGGCGCGACCGTAGCCGGCACCGGCAACGGTGCCGCGCAACCCTATATCGTCTACGGCCGAACCGTGGCCGGCATCCTGCCGACGCCCGCAACATATTCGGACTCGGTCGTGGTCACGATCACCTATTAAGGTTTCGGCCCTGGCCTTCGCGCACCTGGCAGCAGCCGAGCTTTGCCAAGGGGCCTTCCCTGGGGTGATACTTAAACCAAAATTAACCCTGTCCATTTAGCTTCCGCCTCGGGAATATTGATCCGGCCTGTGGGGGGAAGTGGATGTATCGCACGGGCTTCACGACAGGCCGAGGACTGCGCATCGCGGCCTTGGTGGCGACCAGCACGGCAATGCCGGGCACTGCGCTGGCCCAGACGATCGCGATCTCTCCGGTCGGGATCAGCCTGGCGCCGGGACAGGCCACGACTGTCGTCCGTATCACCAATCGCGGTACGGAGGCGGCGGCGATCCAGGTGCGTCCGTTCGCCTGGGCGCAACAGGCCGGCGAGGAAAGCCTGTCGCCGACCCCGGAACTGCTGGTCAGCCCGCCGCTCGCCAAGATCGCGCCGGGCCAGACCCAGACGGTCCGGCTGCTGCTCAAGCCGCGAGCGAGCACCGCCGAAGTCGCCTATCGTATCCTGTTCGACCAGATCCCGACCCAGCCGACCAGTGGCGGCATCCGGGTCGCGCTTCGAATATCGATCCCGGTCTTTGCATTGCCTTCGGCTGCAGTGCGAAGCCGGCTTAGCTGGCGCGCCACGACCGGCAGCGACGGCGTCAATATTATCGTGGTCAATGACGGGCCGCGCCATGCGCGGCTCAACGATATCAAGATCTTCGGAAGCGCGGGCTCGCTTTCCTTGCGCGGCCCCACCACTTTCTACCTCCTTCCCGGGACGCAGCGCCAGTTGAGCGTGAGCGGTCCCGGTTCGGCCTTGGGTACCGCATTGCGCATCACCGCTTCGAGCGACGAGGGCGACATTGCGGCTAGCGCAACCATCCAGCCCCGGCCCTAGGGCCCGCCGCCTTCTCCGCGCGGCGATCGCGTGCTGCTGCGTCGGTCTCGCCACCGCCGCGGCCGCGGCCGAGTCGGGCCCGCCGCTCGCAGCGGCGGCCATTGCGATCGGCGCCGCCCAGCCCGCCGACGGGATTCCGCTTCTGCTCGAGGTCGTCATCAACGGCGAGCCTCGCGGCCAGGTCGGCGAGTTCCTGCGTCAGGGTCGTTCGGTCTTCGCCAGGCCCCAGGAACTGCGAGATCTCGGCTTCGCCGCCGCCGGCGATGCGCAATCGGCCGCGATCGACCTCGCCGGCCTCAAGGGTGTCACCTACCGGATCGACGAAGCTGCCCAGCAGATCTTCTTTACCGCATCGATCGACGCCCTCGCTGCGCACCGGCTGCAGGTCGCCGGTGCCGACGCCGCTTTGCCTGAGCCGAGCCAGGCGGGTTTCCTGGTCAATTACGACGCGGTCGCGACGGTCGATCGGACCGGAGCCCAGGCCAATGCGCTGATCGAGGCGCGCGGCTTCAGCGGATTCTTCACGGGGAGCAGCCGATTCCTGGTCGGAGTCGCCGATGGCGGCACATCGCTTCGCCGGCTCGATACCAGCGTCGACTATTCCGATGCCGCGCACCTCCGCCGGTTCAGCGCGGGCGACGTCGTCACCGGCGCGCTGGTCTGGACCCGCCCCATCCGGATCGGCGGCATCCAGGCGTCGACCGCATTCGCGATGCGTCCCGATCTCATCACCTATCCTTTGCCCACCATTCAGGGGAAGACGGCAGTCGCCTCGACCGTCGACGTTCTGGTCAATGGCGTCCGCCAGCTCAGCGAGCAGGTGCCGGCGGGGCCTTTCTATGTGCCTCAACTGCCCGTCGCTGCGGGCGCCGGGTCGGTTTCGGTCCAGGTCCGCGACGCGCTCGGTCGCACGACCCGCATCGATGTCACCACCTACGCGACCGAAGCCCTGCTCGCCAAAGGCCTTTCGAGCTTCTCGATAGAGGCAGGCGCGATCCGTTGCGGATATGGATCGTCGGGCGATTCCTACGGTCGGCTGGCAGCGTCGG
>JAQGLD010000612.1 GCA_028293055.1 Alphaproteobacteria bacterium | reverse complement strand
AAGGCGACGCCGTCATTGCCGCGGCCGATTTCAACCGTCTGGACGACATGGCCGTCGCTCGCATCGACCACGGCGAGGACCGGCTTGTCGCCCTTGCAGCCGACGAAGAGCCGCTTGCCTGCGGCGTCGATCCCAAGGCCGGTCGGCATCGTGCAGCCCGGCAGATCATATTCCCCGATCACCTTGTGGGTGCGGTTGTCGACATGGGCGATCTTGGTGATGTCGCGCTCGTTCACCCAGAGCGTACCGTCGCCGGCCATCGCAACCCCTTCGAGCTCCTCGGCCGGCATCGCCAGGCGCGCGGAGACTTTATTGGTTTTGGGGTCGACGAAGATCAGCTCCTTGGTGTCGCCGAACGTGTAGACGAGCTGCCTGGAGGCCGGATCGAAGAAGACCGCGTCGGCGGCTTCGCCGAGCGAGACCCTCGCCAGGGTCTTCAGTGTCGAAAGCTGGAACACGGTAGTCGACCCATCCTCGTTCGCGGTATAGCCGCGATCGAGCTCGGGAACCGGAAGCGCAACATTGGCGCCGGCCGAATTCTCGATCGTCGCGACCATCTTATTGGTGTGGGTATCGACCACGCTGACCCCTGCCTTGCGGCGACCGAGGAACAGATAGCCTCGCTTCGCCTCATAGGTCAGATAGTCCCAGCCGGGCGACGTGCCGGGCAGGACGAGCTCGGATGCAAGGCGATAGGTCGGCGCGGCGACGGCCGGCGATGAGGCCGCGGCAAGCGCAAGTGCGGCGGCAAGAACGTGTCGCATCGAATTTCCTCTCCCGATTTTTCCCCTCATCGGACGGCTACCTGAAAGCAGCCTGATGCCGGCCGAGGATCGAAACCAATCGGATTTCGGGCCTCGATTGACGCGCCGCGGCATCGGCGCGATGATCGGGAGAGCTCCGCGCAAGCCGGGGCAAGGATGAGGATCCCATGAAAGTACTGGTCGTCGAGGACGAGGAACGGCTCGGCCGCTCCCTCAAAACCAACCTTCTCGAGCACGCCCACATCGTTCACTGGGTGCGTACATGCGCGGCCGCCAATGATGCGCTCGCCGAAACGGGTTATGATATCGTCATCCTCGATCTCGGCCTTCCCGACGGCGACGGACTCGATCTGATTCGGGACTGGCGCGAAGCCGGATTCACCGAGCCGGTGCTGATCCTGTCCGCGCGCGACAGCCGCAAGGACCGGGTCGCCGGCCTCGATCTGGGCGCCGACGATTATCTGCCCAAGCCGTTCGGGATGGACGAGTTGCTGGCACGAATGCGCTCGCTGATGCGCCGCCAGGCGGTGCGCAAGCAGACCCTCTACGAACATAATGGAATCATGCTCGATCTGCTCGGCAATACGGTGAAGATAGATGGCCAGCCGGTCGACCTGACCGCTCGCGAATATGCCCTGATGTCCTATTTCGTGCAGAATGCCGGGCGGGTGCTGCCACGCACGATGATCGCCGAGAAGATCTGGGAATCGCATTTCGACGTCGATGCCAACCTGCTCGACGTCTATATGAGCCGGCTGCGGGCCAAGATCGCCGCCCATGCCGATCGGCCCGTGTTCAAGACGGTTCGCGGGATAGGTTATCAGCTGCTGTGAGGAGCATTGGCGCCCGGCTCGCGGTCACCTACGCGGCGGGCGCCACCCTCAGCTTCGCGGTGCTGAGCCTGCTCGGCGCCACCCTGCTCGAGACGCGGCTGATTCGCGGCCTCGACGATCTCAACGCCGCCGAATTCCGCCAGTTGCGCGCCCATATCGGCCCTGATTATGCGTCCGTCGATCCGCTTGTGCTCGAGCGCCGGCTGGGCAGCGTCAACCAGTATCAGTCGATCCTGTTCTACATCTCGATCGACGCGCCGGGCCGTAACGAGACCATCTTCCGATCGTCCAATCTGAAGGGGAAGACGATCCCAGACATCAAGGGCAAGCGCAGCTTCAGCGTCGATTCGCCCGATATCGGGCCGCTCAGGGTCAGCGAGTTCCTCCTGCCGCCTTACGACGTGACCGTCGCGACATCTTCGCGGAGCGTCCACGAGGGGATGCGCGCCTTCGAGGCGATCGGCGGCGGCCTGGTCGCTGCGATGCTGATCCTCAGCATCTTCGTCGGCCGCGCCTTCAGCCGGGTGCTGCTCACGCCGCTGCGCGCGATCCGGACCACCGCCGAGCGCATCGGCTCGGATAATCTCGCCGAACGAATCCCCCTCGGCCGGGCCCAGGACGAGGTCGGCGAGCTGACCGAACTGCTCAACCGGATGTTCGACCGGATCGAAAGCGCCTTCGCGCAAATGCAGCGATTCAGCGAAGAGGTGAGCCACGAGCTCAAGACTCCGCTCGCGTTGATCAGGCTCCATTCCGAAGCGGTCGCCAAGGCGGACGGGCGCCACAGCGACGCGGCCTTCGAGCAGATCGAGGAGATCGACCGGCTCAACACATTCATCGACCAGATGCTGTTCCTTTCGCGCGCTGAGGCCAATGCGATCCGCTTCGACCTGACGGCCCAGGACCCGGCTCCCTTCCTTGAAAGCTTCGCGCACGATGCGTCCGCGCTTGCCGAGCATTCCGGCAACCGCTTCGAGATGATCTCGGCGGGACATGGCAGGGTCGCGATCGAGCGCAGCTGGCTTCGCCAGGTCCTCTTCAACCTGCTCGGCAACGCGATTCGCGTCTCGCCGCCGGGCGCCCTGGTGACGCTGACCTCCACCTTCCAGGACGGGACCTGGCGCCTGGCCATCGAGGACGAAGGGCCTGGGCTCAGCCGGGACCAATGCCGACAGATTTTCGAGCGCTTCGTCCGGCTCGGCCCGGCCCGGGCGGGAGACCGTGGCGCCGGCCTCGGACTCTCGATCGCCCGCAGCATCGTCACCCTGCATCACGGCACGATCAGTGCCGAGCCGCGCAACCCTCGCGGCCTGTGCGTGATCGTCGAGCTGCCGGCGCTCGACGGCGAAAGCGCCGAGGCGATGGGCGAACTCCGGCCGCCCGGCGCGTGAATCCAGCGCCCCGAACCGCAGCTGCGAGGTGACAGGTTAGCGAAAGGAATCGACCCTAACCTGCTGGCAAATAACATAGGGGAGAGGGATTTTGATCACCCGCATTTCGCCGCACGCGCGGCTGTACGCTCGCGCCGCCATGCTGGCTGCCGGAGCGACGCTGTTCGCGATGCCGGCCGAAGCGCAGCAATCGCCATCATCCGCAGCGCCGGCCGCCGATCCCGCCAGAGCGGCTTCGGACCCGGGCACGCAGACGACTGCCGCGGAACCGGCCGCGGACGACCAGGCCGACGAAATCGTCGTCCGTGGGCGATTCACCGATACCGGCGCGACCAGCGCCACGAAGCTGCCCATCCCGGTGCTCGACACGCCGTTCAGCGTCGACGCTTACAATGGCAACTTCCTCAAGGCGATCGACACCCAGAACGTGTCCGATCTCTACCGCTACATGACCGGAATCCAGCGGGCCGGAAATACCGGCTACGACATCACCTTCCGCGGGTTCAAGACGTCGGGGAACGACCGCAACGCGATCCTGACCGACGGCCTCCCCGGCCTGTCGGTGCGCTTCGGTTCGCCGCCGACGGTCGGCACCGATCATATCGAATTGGTCAAGGGCGCGACCTCGGTGCTCTACGGCCAGGCGCAGCCCGGTGGATTCATCAACATCATCTCGAAGAAGCCGCTGTTCCACGCGTTCAACGAAGTCGAGCTTCGCGGCACCAAGGGCATTGGCGCCTTTGATCGCCAGCTCGGCGGCACATTGTCGTTCGATTCGACCGGACCGCTCGATTCCGGCAATCATCTCGCCTACCGGATCGTCGGCGAGGTCGGTTCGACCAACGGCTTCCGGATCAATTCCTACGAGCACCCGATCTATATCGCGCCAAGCCTGGCGCTGAGGCTCGGGGATCGCACCGAAGTGACCGTCCAGGGCGAATTTCGCCGGGTGAAGACCCATTACGACACCTACCTGGTCGCCCCGAACCGCGACGCAAGCCTGATCGCGGCGATCGACACCTCTTATCAGGAGCCCAACGATTACCTGCTGGAGCGCGGCCTGATCGGCAACATCTTCCTCAAGCACGATTTCAGCAGCAAGGTGAAACTCAACATCGGCTATCGCTATGTCGACCATTACGACACCCAGCACAATTTCGATGTCGTCGGGTTCAAGACCACAGCGCCGCTCACCACGAGCACCCGCCGCGCCCTCGGCCAGATCAACAAGCGCACCTACAGCTTCGTCGACGGCAATATCAGCGCGAAGATCGACACTTTCGGTATCCACCACACCTTGCTGGTCGGAGCCGGCGGCGGCCAGGAGACGGCCAGCCTCGACCGCACCCAATTCTACAATTGCCTGGCGCCGGCCTGCACTTCGCTCGACCTCAACATCCTTCATCCGCTGCTCGGAGTCGCGCCGGCCCTGAGCTCCTTCCCGCTCGACAACAGCGCGACCCAGGCCAATCTGACCTGGCGCTTCACCTCCCAGAATTCGCTCGGCGCCTATGCCTCGGACCTGATGGAATTCGCGCCCTGGCTGAAGGTGATGGTCGGCGGCCGCTACGCCAAGGAGCGGCAGACGATCGAGGATCTTCGCAAGCCAGCTGGCGTGACCCACAAGCGCGACAAGAAGACGCTGCCGCTCGCCGGCCTGATCATCCAGCCGACCCAGGGCATCAGCCTCTACGGCAGCTACAGCACATCCTATGTCCCGCAGGCGGCTGCGTCGCAGGACGTGTTTGGGCTCAATCCGTTCAAGCCGACCTTCGCCGAATCCTACGAGACCGGAATCAAGACCGACCTGCTGCGCCACCGGCTCAGCCTGACGGCGGCCTATTTCGACATTCGGAAGAAGGATGTGCTCAACACCTTCACCTGCCCGACCCTGGCACAGCTCAATGCCGGGATCGCGAACGGGACTTACATACTGCCTGGCAATGCGCCGCGCGATGCGGCCGGAAACCTGATCCCGGCGAGTGGAACCTGCTCGTCGCAGATCGGCGCGGAACGCTCGAAGGGCTTCGAGATCGAGCTCAACGCCTCGCCGCTGCCGGGATGGTCGATCACCGGCGGCTACGCCCACACCAAGGCACGGATCACCCAGTCGAACCTGGCCTATCAGGTCGGCTCGCGGGAAACCAACTCGCCGGACAACGCCCTCAACTTCTGGACTCGCTACGATTTCGAGCACGGCGCGCTGGCCAATTTCGGGATCGGACTCGGGGTTTCCTATATCGGCAAGCGTACCGGCCTGCTGCCCACCGCGGCGGTCGATGCCCGACCCGAGAACGGCACCCTGCCGCTCAAGGCCTATACGACGGTCGATCTCGGAATCTATTACAAGCCGACCGACAATCTCGACTTCACGCTCAAGGTCACCAACCTGTTCGACGAGAGGTTCCTCGAGAGCGCGGGCTTCACCGCGGACATCCAGCTGGTCCCCGGGACGCCGCGTTACGCGACCCTGACCGGGCGCTTCCGATTCTAGGGTCGGAACGACCCCAGCTGTACTTGGAGCGGTTACGACGCGAGCGGCAATCAGTCCGCTCTAAGGGGCAGCGTCACCTGAAACACGGCGCCGCCGCCCGGGCTGGCAAGACACTGAGCGCCGCCGCCATGGCGTTGCGCGATCTGGCGTACCAGGCTGAGGCCGAGGCCGTAGCCGCCATCGGCCTCACTGGTGCCGCGCAGCCGGTAGAACGGGGCGAATATCGCCTCGCGCTCGGCTTCCGGCACGCCTGGTCCGCCGTCGCGCACTTCGAGTCTGAC
>JAQGLD010000589.1 GCA_028293055.1 Alphaproteobacteria bacterium | reverse complement strand
CCCGGAGCTGGGCACCACGATGCGGGAACTTGGGCGGTTGCGGGGACGCCGGAGGCCGGCAGCGCTCGGATCCTCGCCCCCGTCGCAATAAGCCTGCAATTTCAGGGATCTCGATGAGGTCTCGGGGAATTCGAGCTTGCTGCCGCACGCGCGCCGGGGCAGTCTGAAGGACAGCGCATCGAGACCGCGCGCCATTCGAGGATTGGAACAGGGATGCCGCAGCGGCTCGACCGGACATGGATCAGGATCGCGATCTTCTACGCGGTCGCCCTGTCATTCTCCTACCTTGCCCGGTTCTGGTGGCACACCAGCGACCCTTCCGATCCCACGCACGGGCCGTTGGCGATGTACCTGCACGTGGTCAGCGCGCTGGGCCCATTCCTTGGCGCCTGGCTTGTCTGGATCCTGTTCCGTCCCGAAGCCCGATTAAGCTACGCCGGGACCAGTCTGCCGATCAGCCTGTCGATGCTGGCGGTGCCCGCGGCCGTGTTCGGAGCGATGGGAGTCGACAACGCCTACGGCCTGAATCCTCATCTGTTCGGAGTGCATCTCGGAATCTGGATCGCGCTCTACGCCATCCTCGAAGAAACGGGATGGCGAGGCTATCTCCAGCAGGAGTTTCGCGATCGGCCGGCGCTGCTTCGCTACGTGATCGTGGGCCTGTTCTGGTACGCCTGGCACTTCTCCTTCCTCATCGGCCACACCGTCAGTGGAGAAATTCTCGGCCTTGGCATGGTCGTCGTCGCCGCCATCGGCATCGGCTTCGTCGCCGACCGCACCCATTCGATCTTCGCCGCCGCTTCGTTCCACGTCGTCGGAAACGTCCTGGGCACCACCCATGAATTCAGCGCGCTGATTCCTTCGAGCCGGACGCGGCTGCTCGTCGTCCTGGTCTGCGTCGGAATCTGGCTGGCGATGATGCGAGTGTGGAAAATGCGCGAGAACAGAATGGCGGCAGGGGCCAGGGCCTGACGGGCCGGGATCCGGCCCGATCGGGGCGAGCAAGACTGAATCTCCGGTAGCCGGAGGGTGGATCCTGTTGGACCCGCCCCTCTGGATCCCGTGCCGCGCCCTCAGTGTGTTTCGGGCGAAGCACTTGCGATAGCCGTCCGCCGATCCGCCTCGGCCTCGCGGCTCAATTGCGCGACCAGGCGATCTCTTTTGGCTTTTCCGACGCTGAACGACACTTCGGTTCCGTCGATGTGGCCCGACACCCGGCCCTCCTGATCGACGAGATACGCGAAGCGCCCGCCGGTATCGAGATAGCGTCCCTCGATGCTGACGATCCCCGTCGGTGTCATCGTCGCGGTGAATTCGGCGGAGGAACGATCCCAGGCAATGCGGGTCGGAGCGGGCGGCGCCGCGAGTGCTGCGGCGGTCGGCGCAAGCGCCAGCGAGAGGAAGGCTATCAGGCGCATAAGGATCTCCTCGGGTGCGAGCCTGCAGGCAATTCCTCTCCTGCCAACTTGATGGGGCAGCGTAACCGTGGTCGGCAAATGCAAAGGGCGATTGGGAAAAGTGCCTATGTTGCACTGCACAAAGGTGCATAGGCCAATTCGCGACAGGCGCTGCGGCGGCGGAGCCGGCAAGCGGGCTCCGATCGAGCGGACCGTTTGCCGCAGTCAGCGCCGCCGTTCGTCGCGCCGGTTCTGGCGGTCGATCGACATCAAGGCGCCGAGGCACAGCATGATCGTCAGCATCGCCGATCCGCCATAGGAGACCAAAGGCAGCGGGATTCCGACGACCGGCGCGAGGCCCATCACCATCATCAGGTTGATCGCGACATAGAAGAAGATCGTCGTCGTCAGGCCGGCGGCGGTCAGCCGCGAGAAACGATCGCGGGCGTCCAGCGCGACATTGATTCCCCACCAGATCACCATCGAGAAGGCGACGATCAGGAACAGGCCGCCGAGCAGGCCCCATTCCTCGGCCATGGTCGCGAAGATGAAGTCGGTATGGCCTTCGGGCAGGTAATCGAGATGGCTCTGGGTGCCGTTCATGAACCCCTTGCCGAATATCCCGCCCGATCCGATCGCGATCTGCGACTGGCTGATATGATATCCGGCGCCGAGCGGATCGGATTCGGGGTTGAGGAAGATGGTGATCCGCTGGCGCTGGTAATCGTGCATCATCGAGAAGGCGACCGGCACCGCGACCGCGACCGCGCCGAGACCGCCGAGGAACAGGCGCAGCGGCAGGCCGGCCAGGAACATCACCACCAGCCCGCCGAACACCACCATCATCGCGGTTCCGAGATCGGGCTGGACCAGGATGAAGGCCGCAGGCAGGCCGATCAGCCCGGCCGCCGGCCAGATCGCGCTGAACCGCCTGATCTCGCCTGCCGGCAACAAATCGTAGAAGCGGGCGATGGTGAGGACTATGACCGGCTTCATCAGCTCGGAGGGCTGGACCCGGATGAATCCGAGGTTGAGCCAGCGTCGCGCTCCGCCGCCGACGAAGCCCAAAGCCTCGACCGCGACCAGCAGGAAGAAGACGATGACATAGGCGGGGAAGGCTGCGCCCTTGAGCCGGTCCGGCCGCATCCGCGACATCGCGATCGCCATGCCGAGGAAGACGACGAAGCGCGCGCCCTGCGGCAGCGCCCAGGGCATGAGATGACCGCCGGCGGCCGAATAGAGGACGACGAGGCCGAAGCCGGTAATCGCGCTGACCAGGAAGAGCACTCGCCAGGGCAGCTCCGCGATCGGCGCCGGGACGAAGGCGAGGGTGCTCATTCGAACCCGCCCGGCGGCTTCCCGGCCTTGGCGCGCTTGGTCTTCGCGAAGAAGTCCGGCACCTCTTCGGCGCCCGCGGGCTTGCCCGCCGCGGCAGCTGCGGCGGCGGCTGAAGCCTTGGCCTGGTCGGCGGCGACTTTCGCGGCGGCTGCAGCGGCCGCGTCCGCCTTGGCCTGCACCGCTCTTGCCGGGGCGGCCGCGACCCAGGCCTCGGCGCGGCGCTTGACCCTTTCGTCGAGGGTGCCGCCCCATTGCGTCTCGAGCGCGTCAAGGCTCGCCATCGCCTTCTTCTTGTCGAACAAATAGGTGAGCGTATCGCGCGCCGCCGGGGCCGCAACCTGCGCTCCGAAGCCGCCATGTTCGACGACGACCGAGCAGGCATATTTCGGATTGTCGGCGGGCGCGAAGCAGACGAACAGGCTGTGGTCGCGCATCCGCCAGGCGAGGCTCGAATTCGAGCGGACCCCGCCGCTATTGCGTTCCGCCATGGTGATCCGGCGGACCTGCGCGGTTCCGGTCTTGCCGGCCATCAGCACCCCGTCGAGCGGCAGCTTGGCGCCGGCCGCGGTGCCGCGCGTGACCACGTCGGCCATCGCGCTGCGGATGAAGACGAGATCCTCGTGGGTGACCGGCATCGGGCCGGTCTTGGGCGGGGCATTGGTCCTGATCAGCCGCGGCTCGATCGCCACTCCGGTCGCGATCCGGGCCGCCATCACCGCGAGCTGGAGCGGATTGACCAGCACATTGCCCTGGCCGATCGACATGTTGATCGTGTCGTAAATCTGCCATTCGCGGTGATATTTGCGCTGCATCCATTGCGGATCGGGCACCGTGCCGTAGCGCTGCGAGGGGACCGGCAGGTCGAATTTCTGGCCGAAGCCCATCCGCCGCGCCATCGACGCGATCACCTCGGGGCCGGCCTGGCGCCCCATCGTGTAGAAATAGATGTCGCAGCTATGGACCACCGCTTCGTGCATATCGAGCGAGCCGTGGACCTTGTCGCAGTGGAACACCGCGTTGCCGACCCGGTAGGCCCCGGTGCAGGTCACCCGCGTCTTGGGGTCGATCCCCTTTTCGAGGAATGCCATCGCCATCAGCGGCTTGATCGTCGATCCGGACGGGTAAAGGCCCTGCAGTACCTTGTTGATCAGCGGGTGCTTCTCATTGTCCGCCATCATCCCCCATTCGTTGTGGGAGATTCCGTCGGAGAATTTGTTCGGGTCGTAGGCCGGCATCGACGCCATGGCGAGGACGTCGCCGCTGTTGCAGTCGAGCACGACGATCGATCCGGATTCGTCGCCGAGCCGTCGCGCCGCATAGGAATGGAGGCCGATATCGATGGTCAGCGGCAGCAGGCCGCCGCTGGTGTCCGGCAAGGTGGTCAGCTCGCGAACCAGTTTGCCGCGGGCGGTGACCTCGAGCCGTTGCGCCCCGGGCTTGCCGCGCAGCCGCGGCTCCATCGTCTTTTCGAGCCCGTCCTTGCCGACCTTGAAGCCAGGAGTGATCAGCAACGGGTTCTTGCCCTCCGCCTCATATTCCTCCTTGTTGGGCGATCCGACATAGCCGATCAGATGGCCGACCGCGGTGCCTTCGGGGTAGAAACGCGAGAAGCTGCGCAGCGGCGAGACCCCGGGCAGCTCTGCGAGGCGCACCGTCACCGCCGCATATTTCTCGAAGGGGATATTCTCGGCGACCGGCACCGGCTGGTAGCCGGCCGCCTTGTCCAGCTCCTCACGGATCCGGTCGACCTCGTCGGGCGGCAGGTCAAGCAGCTTGGTGAGCTCGTCGATGGTCCGATCGGGATCGGTCAGCCGATCGGGGATGAGATCGACCCGGAAGTCGCTTCGGTTGATCGCGATCGGCTTGCCGTAGCGGTCGACGATCCAGCCGCGCCGCGGAGGGATCAGCCGGTTCTGCACCCGATTGCTCTCGGAGAGCATCTTGTAATGCTCATTCTCGTGAATCGAGATCCAGCCCATCCGCGCGGCCAGCGCCGTCGCCAGCGCCATCTGGCCGCAGCCGAGCACCATCGCGCGGCGCGTGAAGGTGAAGGCCTGGTTGCTCTCGGTGACGAGCGGCCTGCCGGGAATCCTCATCGGAACAGCCGCCAGCGGTCGAGCGCGTAGACGATGCGCGCCGCGACCGGAAAGATCAGGATCGAGGCTGCAAGCTGCGGAAGCATCGTCTCGGCCGGGACATGGCTCCCCATCAGCCGGGCGATCGTCCAGTCGCCATAGACCAGGAATGCGAGCGCGAAGCTCGCGAACAGCCACTCCATCCAATGGTCGCGCCAGCCCGCCCGGCTGTCGGCGAGGTCGATGAAAAGGAATGCGCTGGTCCAGAGCAGCATCGACTGGCCGAGCGGCTGGCCGCCGACGAGATCGTTGAACAGGCCGAGCGGAAGCGCGATCTGCGCCTGCCACAATTCCGGCCGAAGCAGCCGCCAGCCGAGCAGCATCAAGGCCGCGAAATCCGGCATGATCGGCGCCGTCGC
>JAQGLD010000582.1 GCA_028293055.1 Alphaproteobacteria bacterium | reverse complement strand
GGGCGGGGTCGGCGCCAAACGCACGCCGCCGCTCTGGATGAAGGCGGGCGACCGGATCGAGATCGACATCGGACCCATCGGTACGCTCATCAACACCATCGCAGACGAAGCTTGAAGCGTTCGTTTCCAATAAAAAATCGAGGGAGGATCAGACTATGAACTTCAAACTATCGGCGAGCATATTCGCCTCGGTCAGCTTGATCGCGATTGCCGCTCCGGCGGCGGCCCAGGACGCGCCGGCCACCACTGCCGCGCCGCAGGCCGATGCGGCGGCCACCGCCGCGCCGAGCGACAGCAGTGCAACCCCAGACGTAGGCAGCGACATCGTTGTCACCGCGCAGCGCCGCCAGGAGCGGGTCGTCGACGTGCCGATCTCGATCACCGTCGCCAGCCAGGCGCAGCTCGAGCGCCAGCAGGTGAATACGGTCAATGATCTCAACCGGATCGCGCCGAGCCTCGAGATTCAGGCCGCGCCGGGCCAGAACACCGGCGGCGGCGGCGCCATTCGCGGCATTGGGACGCAGACCTTCAATCAGGGCGCTCAGGGCTCAGTCGGGATCGTCGTCGATCAGGTCAGCCAGGGCAGCGCCAACATCTCGGACCTGTTCGACGTCGGCCGCATCGAAGTCCTCAAGGGTCCGCAGGGCACCCTGTTCGGCCTCACCACCTCGGCCGGCGTGATCAACATCACCACCAACGCCCCCGATCCGAGCCGCATCGAGGGTCGTGTCCGCACGGAGCTCTCCGCCGCGGGCGTCGCCGGGTCGAAGTTCGGCAACCAGATCGTCCAGGGCATGGTCAACCTGCCGCTCGGGGCGGACGCGGCGTTGCGCGTCTCCGGTAACGTCAACCTCCGCCATGGTCCCGCCCGCAACGCCCTCACCGGCGATTATAACGACATCAACCATTATGGCGCCCGCGCCCGCTTGTTGTGGAAGCCGAGCGCCGAGCTGAGCTTCAACCTGATCGGCGACTATACGGCCGGGAACACGGCCGGCGGCGGCGACTTCTTCACTTTCGTCAAGACGGCGGGCCCGGGCGAGGTCTTCTTCGCCGGCAAGGATAATCCGGGCATCACGGCGCGGCTGGCCAGCTGCGGCGTCACCGTCCGCGACGGCAATCGCGAATTCTGCACGGCCGACATTCCGATCAGCTACGACAAGAATTTCGGCGCCTCGTTCGAGGCAGATTATGCGGCGGCGCCATTTACCCTGACTTCGATTACTGCCTATCGCGGCAGCCGGATCGACGGCCGGGGTCCTGCCAGCAACATCTTCCGCGCCGATCCTCTGATCCTCGAGATCAACGCCGGTGCCGCGCACAGCAAGAACGACCTCTTCACCCAGGAGGTCCGGCTCACCTCCCCGGCGAACCAGTTTATCGAATATACAATTGGCGGCTTCTACTCGCACCAGACGGGTCACACCGATCCGTCGACCTTCAACCTCACCCTCCATCTCTTTCCAGGCGTCAACATCCCGGCGGCCCGGTCGCTCGGCGCCAATAACGACGTGACGGACCGGTCGCTCGCCGCATTTGGCCAGGCGACGGTCCATGTCGGCCAGCAATTCCGGCTCATCGCCGGCGCCCGATACACCGACGAGACGCTCAAGCTGGTCGGTAACAATCTCGGTTCCGCCTTGACCGGCGGTGCCTATTCCTACCGGCAGAACTACAAGACCGACGCCTTTTCCTACCGTTTCGGCGCGCAGTACGACCTCGCCCACAATGCCATGGCCTATGTCACCACCTCGCGTGGCTATAAGGGCGGCCAAATCGTCCTGCCGACCAACACGGGGCTGGCGCCGGGCATCCTCAAGGCCGAGATTCCGACCGACTATGAAGGGGGCATCAAGGCAACCTTGTTCCGCGGCTGGATCGCCGACTTCAACATCTTCTCGGAGAAGTTCCGCGACTTCCAGGCGCAGCAATGCCTCTCCGACGCGTCGGGTGCACTAAGCTGCAGCAGCCGAAACATCGACGGCGTGAAGAGTCGCGGCGCGGAGCTCGACTTCTTCGGCAAGGTGACCCCGAACCTCTCGCTCAACACCGGTTTCATCTATACGCGGGCGACTTATCCCGGCGGGTTCCTCGGGACCGACGGCAAGCTCATTGGCGGCACGCAGCTTGCCTATGCGCCGAAATACAAATTTACCCTGTCGGGCGAGTATGAACAGCAACTGACGGGTCAGTTGCAAGGCTTCCTCGCCGTCGACACCGTGTGGAAGTCGCGCATCCGCTACGAGGCGAATACGATCGCTGCCTCGACCTATCGCGCGCACTGGATGGCCGGCGGCCGGATCGGCGTGAGGAGCGAGGACGACCGCTACACGCTGGCGGTCTTCGCGCGCAATCTGTTCAACCAGCACGAGCCGGTGCTCTATCAGAGCGGCTTTCCGTATAACGGCGCCGCGAACATCGGAGCGATCTACGGGCCGCAATCCTTCCGGCAGATCGGGATCAGCCTCGACGCCAAATTCTGAAACTGAGGGGGCGCTTCGGCGCCCCCTTTTCTTTTTGAGGAGACGGAAAATGCTTGGTGGAAAGCTTTGGGCTTGCGCTGCGATAACCTCGTCCCTCGCTTTGGCGGGTTTTCCAGGCGGCCTCCATGCCCAGCCGCCCGCAATGCCGGTGCCGCGGCTGATCCCCGCGCCTCCATCGACCGGAGAGATTGCGATCTATCCCGGCGGAGCGCCCCGGTTGGCGGGCGCTGCCCAGGCGGAACGATGGAATGCGATGGGGCAGGACGTCGTGGTCCGCAATGTCGTCACGCCCACCATCAAGGCCTATCTCCCGAAACCGGGAACCGGAACCGGCGCTGCGGTGCTGGTCGCGCCCGGCGGCGGCTTCATGCTGCTGTCCATCAAGAATTAAGGCTGGGACGTCGCCCAGTG
>JAQGLD010000576.1 GCA_028293055.1 Alphaproteobacteria bacterium | reverse complement strand
CGAGGATCCCGACGATCTGATCGCCGATTTCGACCAGGCTCTGGGGGCGGTTTAGCGGCACACGTCATCCCGGCGAAAGCCGGGACCTCGTGGAGACACGCCGTGACCTGTTGCGGCGCCTCGATTTATCGCCCACCTTCCTGACATGTTGGGAGGGTGGGTCTACATCATGACCAACAAACCCGGCGGTGTGCTCTATATTGGAGTCACCGCCGATCTTGTTGCGCGGGTAACGAAGCATCGCACTGGTGGGGGCTCGCACTTCTGCCGGAAATACAATCTCACGCGCCTTGTGCTGGCCGAATTTTATCCGACGATTCTCGAAGCAATCACGCGCGAGAAGGCGATGAAGGAATGGCACCGGGCCTGGAAGATCGAGCGCATCGAGGCAGAGAATCCTGCTTGGGATGACCTTTGGAAGACGCTGGGTACCTCGTGAATGGACTGGTCATAATAGAGGTCACGGCGCGGCTCCCTGAGGTCCCGGCTTTCGCCGGGATGACGCGCGTATGTCCTATCCCCCCTGCGACCAATCCACCACTTCCCACCCCTCCGCCTCGGCGAGCCTGACCAGCCGCTGGTGCGCATTGGCAGCGACCGCTTCGTCGGCCCAGCGGTGGACAGGGTGATCCGAGACATGATCGGAATAGAATCGGACGTGGATCGAGTCGCGGTCCAGGCCTTCGCGCTTGAGCCAGGCGAGGATCATGTCCTTCTTGGCGGCGCCGTAGCAATTGGCGCCGTCGATCGTCGCTAGGATCCGCCCGCGATCGTCGCGAAGCGTTTCGGTGGCAATGACGTCGTCGAAGCCCAGGCGGCGGGCGATCTCGGCGGCGTAGAGTCGGTAGGAGGCGGTCGCCAGGACCAGTCGGCGGCCCGCTGCGCGATCCTGGGCGATGCTGAGCAGCGCTCCGGGCAGGATGTTGGTCGCGATCTGATGCTCGGCGAAGCTGTGGATCACCGGCTCGAGCCGCTCGGGCTGGAGTCCCGAGCCGACCAGCAGGTCGTAGTTGAGCTCCTTGAGCCGCCCTCGGTCGATCAGCCTGGCGAGATAGGCCAGCATCGCCAGCAGCACGAACGGGAGCAGGACGAGCCGCCACGGCGCCAACCGCCTCGCCGCGTGGAGCAGGAACGGAGTGTAGGTCGCGCGCCGCGTGACCGTCCGGTCCATGTCGTAGATTGCGAGACGCGCTTTCATGGAACCCGCGTCAAGCACCGGCGGTTAGCCTTGTCCAGCTTGCCGGAGCCGCCGATTTGAAGCATGTCGCCTGAATGAGCAGCGTCGCCAGGTATAGCGAGACCAAGGATGAAGGTCGACGGACGCTCCGCTTTCAGGGCGACCTGACCTTGCCCCGGCTCGGCGTGCTGCCCACCCGGCTCGAGCGGCTGAAGGGGCGCGGGTTCCTGCTCGACCTTTCCGGCGTCGATCGGATGGACACGATCGGCGCCTGGGTCGTCCATCGCACCGCGCGTGACCGCGACGGAGAGATAATCGGCGCCAACGAGGATCAGCTCAGCTTGCTCAGGCTGGTCGAGCAGGCCGACAAGGCGGTCAAGGTCCGCCCGGATGCCCCTTCGTCCCTGGCGCAATTGCTCAATCAGGTCGGCACCGCGACGATCATGGCCGGCCAGACCATGGTCGGGTTGCTCGGATTCTTCGGCTCGCTGCTGATCACCACCTGGCGAATCATGCTTCACCCGCGCCGACTGCGGATCAACGCCATCGTCCAGCGGATCGAGGTGGTCGGAATTCATGCGCTCGGCATCGTCGGGCTGATGAGCCTGCTCGTCGGCCTGGTCATCGCCCAGCAGGGCGCGGTCCAGCTCAGGCAGTTTGGAGCCGAGGTGTTCACGGTCAATCTGATCGGGCGAAGCTCGCTCAAGGAACTCGGCGTGCTGATGACCGCGATCATGGTTGCCGGGCGATCGGGCTCGTCCTTCGCAGCGCAGCTCGGGTCGATGAAGCTCGCCGAGGAAGTGGATGCGATGCGCACGATCGGGGTCTCGCCGATGGAGGCCCTGATCTTTCCGCGAGTCCTCTCGACCGTGCTGATGATGCCGTTGCTCGGTTTCTATTCGGGGATCGTCGCGATCGTCGGAGGCGGTATTTTCTGCTGGATTTCGCTCGGAATCCCGCCGGTCACCTTCATCCAGCGAATTCGCGAGGTCGTCCCGGTCACCGATCTTTGGCAGCTGATGGTCAAGGCGCCGGTCTTCGGGCTGATCATCGGAATGGCCGGCTGCTACCAGGGCATGCAGGTCGAATCGAACGCTGAAGAGGTCGGCATGCGAACGACCACCGCGGTCGTCCAGGCGATCTTCCTGGTCATCGTCCTCGATGCCTTCTTCGCGGTCTTCTTCACCTCGATCGGCTGGCTATGAGCGAATCCGAACCGGAGATCGTCATCGAAGTGCGCGGGCTGACCAACAGCTTCGGCGAGCAGGTCGTCCACGAGAATCTCGATCTCGATGTCCGCCGCGGCGAGATACTCGGCGTGGTCGGCGGCTCGGGGACCGGCAAGTCGGTGCTGATGCGCTCGCTGATCGGCCTGCAGCGCCCCGATTCCGGCGTAGTGAAGGTGTTCGGCGAATCGATCCTCGATCGCGACGAGCAGGAGTTGCAGGGCATACGCCGCCGCTGGGGCATATTGTTCCAGGGCGCCGCCTTGTTCTCGACGCTGACCGTCGCCGAGAATGTCGAGGTGCCGCTCAGGGAATTCTATTCGCGGCTGAGCGACAAGCTGCTCGACGAGATCGCAGCCTACAAGGTCGTCATGGTCGGCCTGCCCGAGGATACCGGGCCGAAATATCCCTCCGAGCTTTCCGGCGGCATGCGCAAGCGTGCCGGGATCGCGCGGGCGCTCGCACTCGATCCGGAATTGCTCTTCCTCGACGAGCCGACCGCGGGGCTCGATCCGATCGGCGCCGCAGCCTTCGACCAGTTGATCAAGGATCTCTCGCAGCGCCTCGGCCTCACCGTCTTCCTGATCACCCACGACCTCGACACGCTCTACGCGATCTGCGACCGGGTGGCCGTGCTGGCCGACCGCAAGGTGATCGCGGTTGGAACGATTCCGGAACTCTTGGCTTTGGACCACGAATGGATACAGGAATATTTCCGTGGGCCGCGTGGGCGGGCCGCAGAGGAGGCCAACGAAGAGGCCAACGAAAGCCGCGCCGAGGAAGCCCGCGCGGAAACGGGGGGAGCTGAGGCCTGATGGAGACTCGTTCCAACCATGTCCTGGTCGGCGCCGTGGTGCTCGCACTGATCGGCGCGGTCGTCCTGTTCCTGGTCTGGCTGTCGCAGGCCGGAGGCAACCAGGACAAGCATTACGACATCTTGTTCAAGACCGCGGTCGACGGCCTCGCCAAGGGCTCGTCGGTGACCTTTTCCGGAGTTCCGGTCGGCCAGGTCGAATCGATCAACCTGGTGCCGCAGGCGCCCGAGGTCATCCGCGTCCGGATCAGCGTCAACAACAGCACTCCGGTGCTGGTCGGCACGTTCGCGACGATCAAGGGCGTCGGCTTCACCGGGGTTTCCGCGATCCAGCTCGATCCGCCCGAGAGCGACCAGCGCCGCCTCACCGGAGCGCGCGAGATCACCTGTCCCGACACCAATCGCGACCGGGTCTGCCCGTTCGGCGAGGCGATCATCCCCACCAAGCCAGGCGCGCTCGGCCAATTGCTCAACAGCGCTCCGGAATTGCTGGAGCGTGTCTCGACTTTGACCCTGCGCCTGACCGAATTGCTCTCCGACCGCAATCAGAAGTCGATCGCGGCGATCCTCGAAAACGTCCAGGTAATCAGCAAGAATCTCGCCCAGCGCTCGGACGAGATCGCTTCGACCATGGCGGACGCGCGGGTTGCGATCCGCCAGGCCGGCGATGCGGCCGAATCGTTCGGCAAGCTCGCCGACACCAGCAACGACCTGCTGCAGAAGGATGCTCGCCCGCTGATCGCGGATCTCCAGCGCACCGTGCGCTCGGCCGATACCAGCATGCACAATCTCGATGCTGCGATCGGCGACGCGCGACCCGGCCTGCAGGCCTTCTCCAAGCAGACCATCCCCGAGGTCGGCCAGCTCGTCCGGGATCTGCGCGAGATGTCCGGAGCGCTATCGGCCGTCGCGCAGCGGTTGAACACCCAGGGCGCGGGCGGGATCGTCGGCGGTCAGAAGCTCCCCGATTACAGTCCGAGGAAGAAATGAAGAGAAGCCACCTTTTCCTCCCGCTCGGCCTGGGGATCGCTCTTTCGGGCTGCATCAGCTTCGGCGGCAAGACCCCGCCTTATTTCCTGCGCCTCACCGCCGCGCAGGAGCAGCCGGCAGGGCCGTCGCGCTCCGCAGCGGCGGGGCAGGTGATCACGGTCGTGCCTCCGGTGGCCAATCAGGAGCTGGCCACTCCGCGAGTGCCGGTGCACAGCGGCAACAACCAGGTCGCCTATCTCAAGGACGCCCAGTGGGTGGAAACGCCCAGCGCCCTGTTCGGCCGGCTGATTTCAGAGACGATTTCGGTGCACGGCGGCCGGGTGGTGCTCGATTCGCGCCAGTTCAATCTCGATCCCGGCCTTAGGCTGACCGGAACGCTGCAGAGCTTCGGTCTCGACGCCGACCAGATGCAGGCGGTGGTGGTCTATGACGCCGTGCTGGCGCGGACCAGCGCCACGGTCGAGACTCGCCGGTTCGCGGCGCGAGTCCCAGTCGCTGCATTGGACGGACCTTCGGCTGCCGCAGCGCTCAACCAGGCCGCGAACCAGGTCGCGAGCGATGTGGCTGCCTGGGTCGGCTGAGCGGATCGCGACGAGCTACGACATAGATCAAGAAAGCCGGTTGTCGCGAGCGCGCGCTTCGCGCATTGCGGGCGATCACAGGGGGAATGCCGGCCGGCATTCGACTAAGGGAGAGATACGTGGATCCCGCATGGACGCCCGTGCTGGCGTGGATGTTTGGACTGGCAGTGACATTCGTCTTCGTGCCGCCGCTCGCCTTGCTTTCGTTTCGCTGGTTTCAGCACACGCGGCGTCGAAAGATGGTCAACGCGCCGCGCAAGATCAAAGTGCTCGGGGACGAGGAGGGCGGTGCGGTCCATCCCTGCGCCGGCGGCCACCAGCGTTCGAAGCGCAACGCGAAGGCCGGCAAGGACGGAGCCTATGTCAGCGTCTGCAAGACGTGCGGAGTGCCGATGCGGCGCAACGGGCCGGGCGATTGGACGGTGATCGAGTGATCGATCAGCCGGCGGCTTCGTCCAGCCCCAGGGCGGTGTCCCGAAGCCATTGCGCGAGGCGGCTGTAATCGGCGAGCGGACTGCCGAGGAACATCGCGGCGAGCAGGGTCCCGCGGACCACTGCATCGGCATCGACGCCGCTCTGGATCAGCGCTTCGCCCTGCTCCTCGATGACGGTCATTACCGAGCGGATCTGGCTGTCTATCCCGGCCCGTGCCGCTTCCTTCGACTCAGTCACCCATCGGCTCCGTCTGTTCCTCGACGAGCCGGATAGGCTGATTGGCCCGCCGCCGCTCGCGCTTTTTCGCCCGGCCCAGCAGGATCGGGACGAGGATTGCCGTGGCAAGCATCAGCAGGATGAGCAAATAGGCGATTTCGGTCCGGACAGCCATAGGCGCAGCCTGCGCTGAAATCGAACCGGTTACAAGCCGAGCCGCCTCGCAACCCGGACGCCGGACCAAGGGCGCCCCGCGCTGACATCTCCGAATCAAGCCAAGATGAGCATGAATCGATAGCGCCTTTGGCTTAGACCGCCGGAACGGGTCCCGATATTTCATGGGCGCCGGTCGAAGGGCGATTCCGGACTGCGCGGGCCATGCGCGTGCAGCAGCCCGAATTTTTCGAGGTGAGGATATGGCAGGCTTGGACCCGTTGGAGATGGCGGCGCGCATCGGCGCCGGCTTGCTGTCCTTCCCGGTGACCCACTTCGACGCGGAGCTGCGCTTTCGCGAGGGCGACTATCGGGCCCACTGTTCCTGGCTGCTTGAACATGACGTCGCGGGACTGTTCGCCGCCGGCGGGACCGGGGAGTTCTTCTCGCTGTCGCCCGACGAGGTGGAAAAAGTCGTCGCGGCCGCGGTTGCGGAGACCGCCGGGCGAGTCCCGGTCATTGCCGGCTGTGGCTACGGGACTGCGATCGCGGTCGATCTCGCCCGAAGGGCCGAGCGCGCCGGCGCCGACGGGCTGCTGCTCCTGCCGCCCTATCTGGTCAATTCCAAGCCCGAGGGGCTCGCCCGCCATATCGAGACGGTGTGCCGCGCTACCCGGCTCGGAGTGATCGTCTACAATCGCGACAATTCCATACTCGACGCCGACACGCTTGCCGGCTTGTGCGAGCGCAATCCGAACCTGGTCGGATTCAAGGACGGGGTCGGCGACATCGAGCTGATGATGCGGGTCTATGCCAGGATGGGCGATCGCCTCACCTATATAGGCGGCCTGCCGACCGCGGAGACGTTCGCCGCCGCCTATCTCGAAATGGGCGTCACCACCTATTCCTCGGCGGTGTTCAACTTCCTTCCCGGATGGGCACTGGATTTCTACCGCGCCGTGCGGGCTCGGGACAGCGCGAAGGTACTTGCCGGCCTCCGCGATTTCATCCTGCCCTATGTCGAGCTTCGCAATCTCGGCCGGGGCTATGCGGTGTCGATCGTCAAGGCTGGGATGGAGGCGGTCGGGCGCCCGGCGGGCCCGGTACGGCCTCCGCTCACCGACCTGATGCCCGGGGAGCATGAGGCGCTCCGTGGACTGATCGCCGCGGTACGGCCGGAGGCGCTGCGCAGCGCCGCCTGACGGGCTGGCGCGGGGCAGGGAGCGGCGTTAAGCCCCTGCCCATGTTCGAGCTCAGCCAATTGCGTTGCTTCGTCGCGACCGCCGAAGAGCTCCACTTCGGCCGGGCGGCGCAACGGCTCAACATGACCCAGCCGCCGCTCAGCCGGCAGATCCAGTTGCTCGAACGGATCCTCGGAGTCTCCCTGCTCGAGCGAACCAGCCGGGTCGTCCAGCTCACCCCGGCGGGCCGGGTGTTCCTGCTCGAGGCACGGCGGATCATCCGTCTCGCCGAAAGCGCCACCCTCGCCGCGCGCCGGGTCGCCCATGGCGATGCCGGA
>JAQGLD010000563.1 GCA_028293055.1 Alphaproteobacteria bacterium | reverse complement strand
AGGCGGGTTGCGCCCCGCTCGGCCGCTCGCTACAGGGCTGCCTCGCGTGGGCGTGTAGCTCAGTGGTAGAGCACTGTGTTGACATCGCAGGGGTCGCAAGTTCAATCCTTGCCACGCCCACCATTTTTAGAAAAGCCCGCTAGGTCAGGTACTTAGCGGGCTTTTTCAGTCCATTTCGGAATAGTGTCGGACGGCTCCCCGCGGCAGGAATGCGCTCGGGCCCGCGACCGGCAGTCCTGGACGGGTCGGGCGGCTGCTCTGCAGCCTTGATCGCAAGGCGCCCGGTTCATATCGGAGGCAGCGGTTTTCGATGAGATCGCAGCCTTCGCTGTACGATGCGGAAGTGGCTATCCGTTTCGCCGCGATTCGACCGACCGTTTTTTTGCAAGCACCCGCCAAGGGGAATTGAATGTCCACTCGCCACGTCCAGCTCCTGATCCTCGGCTCCGGGCCCGCAGGCCATACCGCCGCGGTCTATGGCGCCCGCGCCAACCTCAAGCCAGTGCTGCTCACCGGGCTCGACCAGGGCGGTCAGCTCACCACGACAACCGATGTCGACAATTGGCCGGCGGACGTGGACGGCGTCCAGGGCCCCGAGCTGATGGACCGGTTCCATCGCCATAGCGAGCGGTTCGGCACGGAAGTGATCTTCGACCATATCCATAGCGCCGAGCTTCGCGAGCGGCCGTTTCGGCTGGTCGGCGAATATGGCACCTATACGTGCGACGCGCTGATCATCGCGACTGGCGCCTCGGCGCAATATCTGGGACTTCCGTCCGAGCAGAATTTTGCCGGCCGCGGCGTGTCGGCCTGCGCCACCTGCGACGGCTTCTTCTACCGCGAGCAGGACGTGGCGGTGATCGGGGGCGGCAATACCGCGCTCGAGGAGGCGCTCTACCTTTCGAACATCGCAAGCCATGTCACCCTGGTCCATCGCCGCAACAAGTTCCGCGGCGAGAAGATCCTCCAGGATCGCGTCGTCGAGAAAGCCAGGGCCGGCAAGATCACGATCCGCTGGGATAGCACGCTCGACGAGGTGCTCGGCGACGACACCGGGGTCACCGGAATGCGGGTTCGCCATGTGAAGAGCGGCGCTACGGACGACGTGCCCCTCAAGGGCGTGTTCATCGCGATCGGCCACAAGCCCAATACCGACCTGTTCGCCGGCCAGCTCGCCATGGACAATGGCTATATCATCACCAAGAGCGGGCGGCACGGTCAGGCGACCGAGACGAGCATCGCCGGTGTGTTCGCCGCGGGCGACGTGCAGGACCAGATCTATCGTCAGGCGGTGACCAGCGCCGCGACCGGCTGCCAGGCGGCCCTCGACGCGGAACGCTATCTCGACGGACTCGACCAGCTCGCCGACGAAAGCGCCAGGCACGCGACCCTCGAACTGCCTCGCGAGGCGATTGCGCAAGACAATTGGGCCGAACTCGCCCACCGGCCATAGGCGAGCGCGGCGGCATTCCAGGGAAAGGGCAGGAGGGAGAAGCGCCTCTGTCGGGTCGGCCGGACTCGGCCCGGACGATTCCTATCCCGGCGCTTCGAGATTGGACTGGACTCGGCGGAGCAGCGCGACGAGCAGGCGGCGCTCGTCTTCGTCGAGGCCCTCTACCGCGAGCCTGGCGACGCGCAGGCGCTGGCGCTGCACCCGCGCCTGGATCCCGCGACCCTCGGCGGTCAGATAGAGAAGCTGGCTGCGGCGGTCGGCTTCGTCGACCCGAGCCTCGAGCAGTCCGCGATCCCGCAAGGCGCCGATGAGCCGGGCGACCTGGCCCTTGTCGCGAGCGGTGAGCGCGACCAGCGCGCTCTGCGTCGTCCCGGGATTGCGGCCGACGAAGCTGAGCACCTTGCCCTCCATCTGGGCCAGATCGTGAGGCCCGTCGCGCAACGCCCGGTGGTGCTCGGCTCGGTAGAGGTGGCGCAGCATATGGATGCGGTCGGCGATCTCGTCCGCGGCTTCTCCCGTCCCGGGCTTTGCGGCCTCGATCGGCCTGCTTGGATTAGCGGACATCGTCACCCAGTTCGAAATCGGATTTCGCAGGCCGGCAGGGGCCGGCCGTATTGCATGGTTAGCACAAACGCTGCCCTGGTCACGATCCGACTGCGAACCTTCCGCTTCAGACCGAGCTGCAATAGTTGACACTATCAACAGACCGGAGCAACAGCCGATCGATCCGGAGGCATCGCCTTATCTGATTTGCGATCGGCGACGGAAACAGGCTCGACGATGCCGGAAGCGACCGATTCGCTACGGCACGAAAGTCTTCATTCTGCGGCAACCGGCGGCGTTTGTCGGGGTTTCCATTCGCATCGCTGCGCGGCCGCTGATCGCGAATCGGCTGCAGGTCCGCAGGGCAAGCCGCTTCACTCCGGTCGGAGCGGGGGCGAAGCAATCGAGGAGTGAATGAGATGGTGACCGAAGCCTATATCTGCGACGCGATCCGGACTCCGATCGGCCGCTACGGCGGCGCCCTCGCAGCAATTCGGCCCGATGACCTGGCCGCCGTGCCGATCCGTGCGCTGGTCGAGCGCAACCCGGGAGTCGACTGGGCCGCGCTCGACGATGTCATCCTCGGCTGCGCCAACCAGGCCGGGGAGGACAATCGCAATGTCGCCCGCATGGCCGCATTGCTCGGAGGCCTGGGCGAGACTGCCCCAGGCACCACCGTCAACCGTCTCTGCGGATCCGGGATGGACGCGGTGGCGATGGCGGCTCGGGCGATCAAGGCCGGCGAAGCCGAGTTGATCGTCGCCGGCGGAGTCGAGAGTATGACCCGCGCACCGTTCGTGATGCCCAAGGCGGAAGGCCCGTTCAGCCGCGCCAATGCAGTCTACGACACCACGATCGGATGGCGCTTCGTCAACAAGAGGATGAAGGCCGAGTTCGGGATCGATTCGATGCCGGAGACCGCCGAGAACGTCGCTCAGGACTTCCAGGTCACCCGCGACGACCAGGACCGGTTCGCTGCCGAGAGCCAGCGGCGTGCCTCCGCGGCCCAGGCGGCGGGACGCTTCGATGCCGAGATCGTCGCGGTGTCGGTGCCCCAGAAGAAGGGCGATGCGATCCTGTTCGCTCGCGACGAGCATCCGCGCGAGACCAGTGTCGAGGCGCTCGCCAGGCTCAAGCCGATCGTGCGCCCCGACGGCACGGTCACCGCCGGCAATGCCTCAGGCGTCAATGACGGCGCGGCTGCGATCATCGTCGCCAGCGCGGCGGCGGCGGAACGCTACGGCCTGGTTCCGCGCGCCCGCGTGCTCGGCGGGGCCACCGCGGGCGTGCCGCCGCGGATCATGGGAATCGGCCCCGCGCCGGCGAGCGAGCGGCTGCTGGCGCGACTCGGCCTTTCGATCGGCGACATCGACCTGGTCGAGCTCAATGAAGCCTTCGCCAGCCAGGGGCTGGCGGTCCTCCGCCAGCTCGGCCTGGCCGACGATTCAGCCCATGTGAATCCGAATGGCGGAGCGATCGCCCTCGGCCACCCGCTCGGTATGTCCGGGGCCCGGCTGGTGCTGACCGCGACCGAAGAGCTGGCGCGCAGCGGCGGCCGGCGCGCCTTGTGCACGATGTGCATCGGTGTCGGTCAGGGCATCGCGCTCGCACTCGAGCGCGTCTGAGGGGGGTGAAGGCGCGGCTCGGAGCCTGTGTCGAGTCAGACGATCGCGGCCTTCGGTCGACGCGGCGAGGTTCGCCAGCCTGAATGGGTGACAGAGCTGATGGCGAATTGTTTCTTGCGGGAAGGCCGAACGTGCAGCGCCGGACCGGTTCGGCCTCACCCGTGGATCGTCTCGCCTCGTTCCATTACACGGCACCGGCAATGAATGCTTCGAGCAGAATTAATGTTTCCGCCACAAAGCAGTCACATCCGCCCGGCAAGGCGCGCTCTCTTACTGTCGCCCGACCCTAAAGCGGCGGGTGCGATCCTTGGGGGAATTGATTACATGAAGCATTCCGGATTTGTCTCGCTGCTGCTGGCCGGCACCGCGATCCTCGCCGTCACTCCGGCGACCGCGCAGGCGCAAGCGACCGATACACCTGCCGCTCCCGTCGCCGACGCGGACAATGGAGACTCGACCATCGTCGTGACGGCGCAGCGCCGTAGCGAGGATGCGATGACCGTCCCGATCTCGGTCTCGGTGATCAAGGCCGAATCGCTGCACGATTATGTCGCGGCGGGCAGCGACACCCTGCTGTCGCTCTCCGGCAAGGTGCCGAACCTGTACGTCGAGAGCTCGACCGGCCGGATTTTTCCGCGCTTCTACATTCGGGGCCTCGGCAATATCGATTTCTATCTCGGCGCATCGCAGCCGGTGGAGATCATCCAGGACGATGTCGTCGAGGAGCATGTGATTCTCAAGTCGAACCCGGCGTTCGATGTCGCCCAGATCGAGGTGCTAAAGGGTCCGCAGGGCTCGCTGTTCGGCCGCAACACGACTGCCGGGATCGTCAAGTTCGACAGCGCCCAGCCGAGCGAGACCTGGCAGGGCCAGGGCTCGCTGACCTATGGGCGGTTCAACAGCGTCAACGCCGATGCCGGTGTCGGCGGCCCGCTGACCAGCAACGGCAGCGTCAGCTTCCGTCTCTCCGGGCTCTACCAGCATCGCGACAATTGGATCAGCAACGTCTATTCGGGCCCGTCGGACGATGGCACCGTTCCGGGACACAATGTCCTGAACGGATTCGACGAGCGCGATGTCCGATTGCAGATCCTCGCAAAGCCGAGCAGCGCGCTGAGCGTCAGGCTGTCCGGCCATTATCGCGATTATGACGGCTTCGCCTCGATCTTCTATCGCGGCTCGATCATCCAGGGCACCAACAAGGTGCCGGCTTCGTTCGACCGTTCGGTCGTCGCCTATGACGAGGCGCATAACAACCCACAGGCCTACAAGACACACGGTCTCTCGCTGAAGGCCGATTACGACCTCGGCGGCGCGACGCTCACGTCGATCACCGCATGGGAGCACGCCTCCGGCTTCAGCCGCGGCGACACCGACGGCGGCGCTGCGGCCAATTTCGGCGGAGTCGCGCCCAATATCTGCGCGGTCGGCTGCGGCGAGTCGCAGGGCCGGTTGCGCGGCCTCGACCAGTGGACGCAGGAACTCCGCCTCGCCAGCCCCGACACCGGACGCTTCAAATGGCAGCTGGGTGGCATCTATTTCGACCAGCGCGACATGACCGAGTTCGACCAGCGCGCTTATTTCCTGACCAGCAATGTGCTTGGCACGACGCCCAATCCCAACAATTGGGTGCTGCTGCACGACGTCAACACATCCTGGGCACTCTTCGGGCAGGCCAGCTACCAGTTGACCGACGCCCTGACCTTCACCGGCGGAGTCCGAGTGACTCGGGACAGCAAGGATACGACTTTGCTGAAGACCGCGAACTCGGTCACCAACGTGTCGACCTTCACCGGAGCAACCCATGTGAAGCTGGCCGACACCAAGCCGAGCTGGGACGCCAGCCTGCTCTACCGGATCGATCCCGAAATCAGCCTCTACGCCCGCTTCGCGCGCGGCTTCCGGGGGCCGACCATCCAGGGCCGCTCGGCGGTGTTCAATTCGCCGTTCACCACCGCCAATTCCGAAACCAACACCAGCTACGAAGCCGGGTTGAAGACCGGGTTGTTCGACAACAAGGTCCACTTCAACCTCGCCGGCTTCTACTATGTCGTCGACAACATCCAGCTCAACGGCAATGACAGCAACGGCAACGGCGTGCTGTTCAACGCCAACAAGGGCAAAGGCTATGGCATGGAAGCCGAGCTGGA
>JAQGLD010000554.1 GCA_028293055.1 Alphaproteobacteria bacterium | reverse complement strand
CAAACGCGCGGCGGCCGAGATTTCAATGGCCGGCTATTCCCGGCCGTCATCCCGGCGGAGGGTAGTTATATTCTGTTGCACCCAAGATCGCAAAGACCGCGAAGAACGCGAAGGCGTTCCGGCATCGCCACTTCCCGCTTGCCCGGCTCATGCCCAAAAGCCGGCATGAGTCATCGCGCGCCCGCTGCGAGCAGCAGCTCGGTCGGCGCTTCCCAGCGATCGGCGCCCGAAAATGGCGAGAGCGCTTCCTCGACCTCGGCCCAGGCCGCCCGCCGCGCTGCGTCGCCCATCATCTCCAGCATGCCCATGACCGGCGCTGCGGCGGTTCGGATGAAGGCGAGATAATCGCCGAGCGAAGCCATGCCGAGCGTCACGCGCTTCCGCCGCACCGTGATGTCGACGAAGCCGGCCGAGCCCAGCAGGTCCTCGATCAGCCCGGGCTCGCCGAGGCTGAGCAGCGATCCCGGCCGATAGCGGTCGCCCGCGGGCAGGCCGGCCCGGCGGGCGACGATCGAAACGACGATGTCGACGCAGACATTGGCGCCCGGTTCGGAAAAGACCATCGCGCAAAACCGCCCGCCTGGCCGCAAGGCGCGCCGCACCGACCGCAAGCCGCGCAGCGGATCGGGCAGCAGCATCAGCCCCAGGCGGCAGATCGCGGCATCGAAATTGGCCCCGTCGAGGCCAAGCGCCCCGCAATCGGCAACCATGCACCGCGCATTGCCGTGGCCGGCGGAGCGCAGCCTCGCCGCGGCCGCCGCGACCATCCGGGGCGATACGTCGGTGGCGAGCACGCCCCCGTCGCAACCGACCCGCCGGGCTGCGTCGCAGCTCTGGTCTCCGGCGCCCGCGGCCAGGTCGAGCACGCGCATGCCCGGCCGCACATCCGCCATGTCGAGCATTTCTGCGGTCGCCTCCGCGAGCCATGCCCGGATGTGTGGGGTCTGGGCCTCCCACCCCGCCGCCGCTTCGTCCCATGCGCGTGCAGAGTCCCGCGCGGACGGTGCCGGCTTCCTCATGTCTCTGGCCTCTCCGGCCGGCAGCTAGAAGGACAGCCGCACGCCGAGATCCACATTGTGGCCGCGAATCCGGGTGTCGAAGCCCTGTCCGCGCGTATCCTGGCCGTGAAGCGTCCCTGCATCGAGGTAGCGATATTGCGCCGTCACGGAGAGATTCGACGACAAGGGCAATGCGATTCCCGCGATCGCCTGCCACGCAAAGCCGTGGACATGATCGTCGATCAATTGAGTCGGCGCCGTCGGAGGGCCGAACGGCCTGGATGCCTTGGTCGTGACGTGCACGCTGGCATCGCCGATCCCGCCGCCGAAATAGGGCCGGATGCCGCTCTCGCGCAGCGGCACGTCGAAATAGGCGTTGGCCATGAACCGGGTCACCGTGTCGCCGCCGACCTGGGGCAGATCGTTGGTGATCGGAGCGGTGACGACATAGCGGCGCGCGGCCGTGTGGGTGCGGCCGGCCTCCGCCTCGACGCGCAGCGGACCGAAGCGATGACCGATCGCCAGCTGGCCGCCCCAGCCGGTGCCTTTGAGGACGTTGGTAATGTAAAGGGTGGCCCCCGGCGTGGGGGCATTGTGGATGACCGAGTCCGGATCGTCGAGCATCGTCATCGTTGCCGCGCCCGATACGTACCAGTCATGCGCGAGCGCTGGCGCCGGAGCCGCAAGAAAGCAAAGAAACACCGGTATGACGACGGAATATTTGCTTTGGTCAGACATCATTTCCTCCGCGAGAGACAATCGCCGGATTGACGATTTCTTCGAGGACAGGAAGTATCGGCGAAGAACATCGCGGTGAAGCTGGCCGAACTGATGAAATGCTGAGGACGGGCTTATGAAATGCCGATGATCGTCGTGCGCGGTGCCGCGACGCTCTGGGACACCGGGGATTCACGCCTCGCCGGCCGAACCGTCCCCCCCCAATTAATCTCCTCCCCCCTTGTGTGGGAGGGAAGGGATTGGCCGGCGGACCATGCCCGGAATGGCCCTTTGGATCCGGCCAATGGTGCGTCGCACAGCGGCGCGCGCGGCGTCGCCGGGCACTCCAACCCCCGGCCCCTCCCCACAAGGGGGAAGGGAGTCAAGGAAGAGACTGTGCGAATCCGGTAGACTTCTCCCGGCGGCTACCCACAACGGAGTTTGGATGGAGCCATATTCCCGCATGACCCCAGGGCCGATCCGCCTCGCCGAGGAGCCCGATTTCTCGATCGATCGGCTGCGGGTCCGTCCGTCGCGCGGCGAGGTCGAGCATGGCCAAAGCGTGGAGCGGCTCGAGCCCCGTCTGCTGCAGGTGCTGATCGCGCTCGCCCAGGCGGGTGGCGAGACCGTGTCCCGGGAAGAGCTGATCGCTCGCTGCTGGGGCGGCGTGATCGTCGGGCAGGACGCCGTCAACCGGGTGATCAGCCTTTTGCGCCGCCTCCTGGCAGGGCTGGCGCCGGCCGCGCGCCTCGAAACGCTGCCGCGCATCGGTTATCGCCTGGTAAAGGAGCAGCGCGCCGCGCCGCCGCCGGACGGCGCATCCGCGCCTCGCGCGCCCCGGTCAGGCCCCGGGGCCGATCCACAAGCCGCCATCGCCGACACTTTGGTCCGCGACCTGTATGCGCGGGCTCTGGTCGGCCTTGAGCAGCCGTCGCGCGAGCCGCTCGAGCAGGCCCTGGCCTATCTGAAACAGGCGGTTGCCCGAGCGCCGGATTTCGCGCTGGGGTGGGCCGCGTTGGCCGAGGCGCAGCGGCTGCTGATGCTGTATCTCCCGGCGCCGATGCAGGGCCCCGCCCGCGCCGAGAGCAGCCGATCGATCGATCGGGCTCTCCAACTGGATGCCGGCCTGGGCCAGGCTTACGGCACGCTCGCCAATCTGATGCCGAGGTTCAACAATTGGGAAGAGGTGGAGGCGCTGTTCCGGCAAGGCCTGGACGCAAGTCCGGAGAGCCTCGGCCTGCTCCATCTTCACGCCCAGTTCCTGCTCTCGGTCGGCCGCACCAGGGAGGCGGTCGAGCGTCTGGGCGAGCTGCGCAAGCGCAGCACACTGAGTGCCGCAGTCGCGCTCGATCTGGCGGGCGCATTGTTCGATGTCGGGCGCGAGGGCGAAGCGATCGAGGCGGTCGACGAGGCCTATTCGTTGTGGCCGGG
>JAQGLD010000203.1 GCA_028293055.1 Alphaproteobacteria bacterium | reverse complement strand
TGTGCCCTCCGCTTGGCCTGGTCGTGGACCTCGGAGGGTTGCGTGCGGCGCGGCGGCGGCACGGGCCGATCGCGACCTCTTCTCGGCTCGGGGCGATCTGGCTGCCGCTGGTCGGCACGATCCTCTTCCTCGCATTGTTCGCCTCAGCCAACCCGTTGATCGCCAAAGCGCACGACCGGCTCGAACTGCTTACCCTGCTCGCCGGTCTGTCCTTCACCCGCCTCGGTTTCTGGATCCTCGCCGCCATCCTGGTCTGGGGCCAGATCAGGCCTCTTCGGTTCCGGCTTCGCGCCGCAGCGGTGCGCGACGGGCGAGCTGCCCTGCCCGGGGACAGCACCTCCTCGATCATGCTCTCGCTGCTCGCCTTCAACGCCGTGTTCGCGCTCGAAAACGGGCTCGACATCGCCTTCCTGTGGAGCGGTGCCAAATTGCCGCCTGGCATGACCCTTGCCGATTATGCCCATCGCGGAGCCTATCCGTTGATCGCGACCGCCCTGCTCGCCGGCCTGTTCGTGCTGGTGACGCTCCGCCCCGGCTCGCCGATCGCCGAGGTCGCGGCGATTCGCCGGCTCGTCTATCTATGGATCGGCCAGAACGTCCTGCTGGTCGCATCCACCATCCTGCGGACGCTGGATTATGTAGACGCTTACTCGCTCACCCGGCTGCGCATCGCCGCCTTGGTCTGGATGGCGCTCGTCGCCATCGGCCTCGTGCTGATCTGCTGGCGCATCGGCCAGCGGCGCAGCGGAGCCTGGCTGATCAACGCCAACCTCGTCGCCGCCGGCCTCGCGCTCACTGCCTGCGCCTTCGTCGATCTCGGCGCGATCGCCGCGCGCTGGAATGTCGGTCATGCCAGCGAGGTCGGAGGCGACGGCGCGGGGCTCGATCTATGCTACCTCAACGGGCTCGACGCCTCGGCGCTGCTGCCGCTGATCGATCTCGAGGCTCGCCCGCTGCCGCCGGCACTGCGCGAGCGGGTCGGCTGGACCCGCAACCTGCTGATGGACCGGCTCGGCGACAGCCAGGCGGACTGGCACGGCTGGACCTGGCGCGGCGACCGCCGGCTGGCCCGCGCGCGGGCGCTGGTCGCGCTACGCCGCCTGCCCCGCTTCCACGCCGATCGGCGCCCCTGCGACGGCAGCCTCCCGCCGCCCGCGCCTCCTGCCCCTTTGACACCGCCGGTCCGGGAGTGAAGACATGTCCGCAATGAGCCACAAGATCCTCGTCGTCGACGACGACGCCCATATTCGCGAGGTCTTGAGCTTCGCGCTCGCCAAGGCGGGCATGGACGTCCGCGAGGCCGGCGACGGCGAGGCGGCGCTGGCGATGGTCGACCGCGACCGGCCGGACCTGATCGTGCTCGACATCAACATGCCGAGGATGGACGGGCTCGAGGTCTGCCGGCGGCTGCGCGCGGCCGGCGATCTGCCGATCCTGTTCCTGTCGTCGCGCGACGACGAGGTCGACCGCGTCGTCGGGCTGGAGCTCGGTGCCGACGATTATGTCGTGAAGCCCTTTTCGCCGCGCGAAGTCGTCGCCCGGGTCGGAGCGATCCTCAAGCGCGGCGCGCGCGGTCTCGATCAGGCCGGGGCGACAGGTCCGGTGGTCCACAACCGCCTGCGGCTCGACCCCGAGGCTTGGGAAGCGCATTGGCATGCGCACTCCGTGCCGGTCACCGTTACCGAGTTTCAGCTTCTCCTGCTGCTCGCCAGCCTGCCCTCGAAGGTGTTCAGCCGCGATGCTATCATCGACCGGCTCCACGGCCCGGGCTTCGCGGTCACCGACCGCACGATCGACAGCCATATCCGCAATCTCCGCCACAAGTTCGCCGCGGTCGGCGCTACCGACCTGATCGAGACCAGGGCCGGGGTCGGCTACCGGATCGGCCGCTGCCTCGGCGAGGCGGCTTGATCGGGAGGCTGAAGGCGGTCGCGAAGCGCCACTGGCCAGCGCTTCGCCTCCGCACCATCCTGTTCCTCACTCTGTTGTTCGTCGCGGCACTGCCCGGGATCGGCGCGGTCTCGCTTCGGGTCTACGAGAATACTCTCGTGCAGCAGACCGAAGCCGAACTGATGGCGCAGGCGGCGGTGCTCTCCGGAGCCTATCGCGCGGCCTGGCCGGGCGGGGTTCCGCCCGAGACCCGGCTCGAGCCGCAACGGCCGACCATCGATCTCAGCGCGATGCGGGTCTATCCCGAACAGGCGCAAGCCGCCTCCCATCCCGGCACTGGCGATTCCAGGGCGGCGGCGGCGGCGAGGGCGCTCCGTCCGGTCGTCACGGATACGGCGAGGACGACCCTGGCTTCGATCCGGATCCTCGATCGGCACGGCATCGTCGTCCTCGGCCGCGAGGATCTCGGCGGCAGCTATTCCGATCTTCCGGAGATACGCAGCGCCCTTGCCGGAGCGCCGCGCACGCTCCTGCGGAGGAATGGGGCCTATCAGCCGCGCTACGCGCTGGAGTTTCTCAGCCGCGCCTCCGGCATCAGGGTCCATTACGCCCGGCC
>JAQGLD010000543.1 GCA_028293055.1 Alphaproteobacteria bacterium | reverse complement strand
CCGGTCAGCTCGCTCGCCAACATGGCGATGGCGATCGGATTCTATCTCCATGGCGGCTGGCGCAAGAGCCGGATGTCGATCCCGCCGAGCGAAGAGGAGATGGTCGAAGACGCGGTCGTCACCACCGACCCGGGCGGACGGATGAATCCGGCGGGGTAGGGGCAGGCGCGCGATCCGCCTTCTTCAGTCCAGGCGACGGCACTCACGCATTCCGTGTTTGTGCGTCATTCACGCGAAAGCTTGCGCTACCGAATGCGGTCGGCAAACCGCCGAAGACCGCCCCGTTCAACAGTTAGGCGAGAACCGAAGGGTCGGAAACCTGGGTCCTGTTCGAGTTCGATATTGTGTTCCCGGAACTTCGTTTTGACTCGGCCGCGGAACGGGGCGATGCTCGCCTTTGACGGCTCGTGACGTTCATGGTTCGCAGCACCGGGGGGAGCCGGATGGAAATCCCGATTTCAGCTGCGGCCGATCCGGCGCTCGATCGCCGCACGACCTTGACGATGGCGGCCTTCGCATCGGCGATCGACGGGATCGCCGCGGCAGCCGGTCGCGTCTCCGACATCGTCGGCCTCGGTGCTGTTTCGCGTCGCGACTTGATCCGCGCGCGAAAGCTTTCCTGTGTTGAAGCGCTGAACGCCTCCGCCGATGTTGCGAAGAGCTTGACGATCGCCATCCTCTCGACTGCGCAGTCTCGGGGATATGGAAGCTAAATTCCGAGACAGGTCCGCGACTTAGCGATCTGACCTGGGATGCACCGGGGGGCAGAAATGATTTCGAGGACCGAACTGAGGATGAGCAGGCGCGAGTGGGTTGCAGGCGCAGGCGCCCTCCTGGGCGGATGGCCGGCTTCAGCCTCCGCCGCCGGGCCGGGCCTGTCAGGCCCCGAAGCCTTGCCTTTCACGAGCCTCCGCGCCGTGGCCCGGCGGATCGAATCTCGCCAACTATCTCCCCTGGATCTGACGCAGCAGATGCTGGAGCGCATCTTCAGGGTCGACCCGATCCTGAAAAGCTATGCGACCGTCATGGCGGATCAAGCGCTCCGCGACGCCAGGGCTGCCACGGAGGAAATCGCCGCGGGTCGCTATCGTGGACCGCTCCACGGCGTGCCTATCGGCGTCAAGGACCTCTGCTATACGGCTGGGGTCCGCACCATGGGCGGAACCGAGGTGCGCAGGGATTTCGTCCCGACGATGGACTCGACCGTGGTCGCACGCCTCCGCAAGGCCGGCGCCGTGATCCTGGGCAAGCTGAATCTCTCGGAAGGGGCGGCGGCGGGCTACAATCCGAAGTTCGACATTCCCCTCAACCCCTGGAACCATGATCGCTGGCCGGGAATGTCGTCCAGCGGATCGGGGGTGGCGACGGCAGCCGGCCTCTGTTTCGCTGCGATCGGCACCGACACCGGAGGGTCGATCCGGATGCCGTCGTCGGCGAACGGAATTGTCGGCCTGAAGCCGACTTATGGCCGCGTGAGCCGGTTCGGCGTGCTGGCCATGGCGCCTTCGCTCGACCATGTCGGACCGATGGCGCGCGAGGTCGGCGACGCTGCCATTCTCTTCGACGCCATTGCCGGCGGCGATCCCCTCGATCCGACCTCACTGGACGCGCCACCGGCGAACGCGGTGGCGGGGTTGGGTCAGGGGGTCCGGGGCGTGCGCATCGGTCTCGACCGCGACTACGCTTTGAAAGGCATCGATGTCGGCCAGGCACATGCGCTCGAAGCCGCGTCGCAGCTGATGAAGGAGCTCGGCGCCACCATCGTCGACGTGCGGATGCCGGACATGACGGGCATGCCGGAGGCCTGGCTCGCCATTTGCACTTCGGAGATGGCGGCGGCGCACGCCGCTACCTACCCCTCGCGCGCCGAGGAGTACGGGCCCTATTTGCGCGAATTTCTTGCCATGGGGACGCGCGTCACGCCTGACCAACTGGCCGCGGCGAAGCGCAGGCGCGCAGCCCTGACGGCGCAATTCTCGTCCTTGCTCGATAGTGTCGATGCCGTCATGGGTCCCGCCGGTGGGGATCCTGCCTGGCCGATCTCCCACGCCCTTCAGGTCGGCGCCATGGGGCCGTATCACCAGGCATGGAGCGCGGCCGCTCCGCGGAGCGCCGAGTTCACCATGCCGATGGACCTGGCCGGCGTCCCGGCGATCTGCCTGCCCTGCGGCTTTTCCACGGAGGGTTTGCCGTACAGCATCCAGTTCACCGGAAGGCGGCTCAGCGAGAAGATGCTCTGCCGGATCGCGCACGCCCTTGAACAGGCGACGCCCTGGCACACTCGCCACCCCGTCGTCGAAGCCTAGGTCGAAGCCGACCGGGTTTGCGCGCCCTTGCCCCTCCCGGCAGGCGAGACACCTGCCGACGCGCAGCGTCGAGCTCCCTGCCGATGCCTTCCGCGTCGTCGAGGGCAGCCTCTGTGACAGCTCCAGGCATTTGTTTTCGCATCATTGTTCGCGGAAAACCGGTATGCGGTCGTCGAGCCTTCCGCAATCGAACGGCCGCACTGGGCCTGATCCGGGCGAACCTGGCCATTGCCGATAATCAGTCCGGACCCTAGATCGAAGCATGGCCCGCAAGCATTCAAGACATGGACCCTACCCGGATTTGGACCCCGCGGAGCAGGCTCCGACGGCACCAGCCTGCTGGCTCTGTGGCCGGCCTACCGGCAAGGCCATCATCTGGCATCATCCGGTGCCCAAGAGCCGGGGCGGGAGCGAGGTGGTGCCCATGCACCCGATTTGCCAGCAGACCCTGATCGCCAATTTCACCAATTCCGAACTGGAACGCAATGGAATGGATGTGGACGGCCTGCTCGCCAACGCGAACGTGCGCAAATTTGTCGATTGGGTCGCAAAGAAGGATCCCGATTTCACCGCCACTACGGCCAGGAAGCAGCGCTGATCAATCTGCGCTTTCGGCTTTCCAGTCCGTCCCGCGCATCCGCGAGCATCCTGCATTAGCCAGCCTCTCTTCCCGGGTGGGGGTGCGGCCGCCGAGCGGCCTGGATGGGCGCGAAACGCAGGGCCGTCGTCGCCAGTCGCTGCCGGCGCAGCGACATAGGCGTGCGGCCGGCCAAGCCGCGGTTCGTCCGGGTCGAATTCTGAAAGTTTCGGCCGTGTCCCGCTGTCCACGCTCCCACGCATCGCTATGTGCGGTGCCGCGTTTGAAGGGTCACCATGTCGGATCGCCTGAAAGTCCTGCTCCAATATTTGCTGCCCAAGCAGGGTCTGACCCTCGTCGCCGGGCGCGTCGCGGGCGCGCGGGGCGGTGCGGTGACGAGCCGGCTGATCCGCTGGTTCGTGAGCCACTACGGCGTCGACATGAGGGAGGCCGAAAGCTCCGACATTCGCAGCTACCTGAGCTTCAACGACTTCTTCACCCGCCCGCTCAAAGCAGGCGCCCGCCCGCTTGCGGAGGCGGATTTCGTCTGCCCGGTGGACGGCGCCATCAGCCAGTTCGGAGCGATCGACGACCATCGCATCCTCCAGGCCAAGGGCCATCTCTTCACCACCACAGAGCTGGTCGGCGGCGACGCCGCGCTGGCGGCGCAATTCCGTCACGGCAGCTTCGCCAACCTCTATCTGTCGCCGAAGGATTATCACCGCCTGCACATGCCCTGCGACGGCAGGCTGATCCGCATGATCTATGTGCCGGGCGCTTTGTTCTCGGTGAATCCGGTCACCGCGCGCGGCGTGCCGAACCTGTTCGCGCGCAACGAGCGGGTGGTGTGCCTGTTTGAATCGCCGGAACATGGCCCGTTCGTGATGGTGCTGGTC
>JAQGLD010000542.1 GCA_028293055.1 Alphaproteobacteria bacterium | reverse complement strand
GCTCGCCCGCCTGCTCGCCGGCACCAGGCTGCGGGCGCTGCGGGTCGGCCCCGGCGCTTATCGACTGATGCCGGCCCCGGCGCCGACGGTTCGTGCCCCACCCCCCTTGCGCAGGCCGCTGGCTCCGCCGCCCGCAATGCCCGAGCCGGACGGCGCGCCCGCCGCGCCGCGGCCGGAGATCGTCGTCACCGCGCTTCGCCGGAGCGAACCGCTCTTCTCGGTCCCGGCGGCGATCGCGATCGTGCCCGGCGATCGCCTGGTCGCCGGCGCCGCTGCGACCGGAAGCCGCGACGTCGCCGCGCGGATCGAGGGGCTGACGCTCACCAATCTCGGCGCTGGCCGCAACCGCCAGTTCATCCGCGGAGTCGCGGACAGCGCGTTCAACGGCTACAGCCAGAGCACGGTCAGCATCGTCGTCGACGACAGCCGGATCACCTATGATGCGCCCGACCCGGACCTGCGCCTTGTCGATGTCGCCAGGGTCGAGCTGCTCAAGGGTCCGCAGGGCCCGCTCTACGGCACCGGGGCGCTTGGCGGGGTCTACCGAATTGTCACCAACCGGCCCGACCCCTCCGGCTTTTCGGGCCTCGGCGAGATATATGGCTCCGGGCTCGCCCGCGGCGGCGTGGGCGGCGGCGGAAGCCTGACCCTCAACCTGCCGCTGGCCGCCGACCGGATCGCCTTGCGCGCCAGCGTCTATGGAGGGGTCGATCCCGGCTGGATCGACGACGAAGGCGGCCGCGACAACATCAATGTGGCCAGGGTCAGCGGCGGCCGGATCGCCTTGCGCTGGCTGCCGGCGAACGGCTGGACGGTCGATCTCGGCGCGATGGCGCAATTCCTCAAGGTCGACGACAGCCAATATGTGCCGGTGACTGCGGAGGCCTATGAGCGGGCGGTGAGCGCCGCCGAGCCGCACGACAACGATCTGCGCGCCGGATCGGTGGCGGTGAGCGGGCCGATCGGCGCAATCCGCCTCGACGCAAGCGCGAGCCTGGTCGGCCACGAGGTCACCAGCCAGCTCGACGCGAGCGCCGCCGCCGCCCAGTTCGGCGAGACGGGCCCGCTCCTCTTCAGCGACGACCGCAACTATCGGGTGGCCGACCTCGAGGCGCGGTTGTCCGGCGGCTCGCGCCGCCGGTTCGACTGGATCGCCGGCCTGTCGTGGCTCTCGGCGACGAGCGGGATCGACGGACGGCTCGAATCGACGACCACCGATCGCCAGGTCGTCGCCCTTTCCCGGGTCGTGACGGAGATGGCCGCCTACGGCCAGGCCGGGGTCGCGCTCTCGCCCGAGCTTCGCGCCGAGCTCGGCTTGCGCCTGTTCCAGGCGAAGAGCGACGACGAGCTCAGCGAAAGCGGGGCTGCCGCCGGATCGACCCGGCTCAGCGAGACCCGGACCCGGCTCAGCCCCAGCCTGTCGCTCGCCTGGTCGCCGCGCACCGATCTGTTCCTCTACGCCCGGCTCGCCCGTGCGGAACGCGCCGCCGGGCTCGGCGCGCGAATGAGCGGCGTCGCCACCCGCTTCGCCTCCGACGGCCTGACCAGCTACGAGCTCGGCGGACGGGCGCGCACCGGCCGGCTCCAGCTCGCCGCAGCGCTCTTCTATTCGCGCTGGACCGACATCCAGTCGGACTATCTGCTCGCCAATGGCCTGATCGCCACCCACAATGCCGGGGATGCGACGATTGCCGGAGCCGAGGCCTCGGGAAAGCTGCGCCTCGGCGCGCACTGGCGGATCGAGGCGGGCGCGATCTGGCAGCGCGCGCGGCTCGTCCGGGGCAGCGACGATGTGGATCTGCCCAAGGATCCCCGGCTGCCGGTCGTGCCCGACGCGGTCGCCCGCTTCGCTTTGTCTCGAAGCCTCGCAATCGGCGGGTGGCACGGATCGGTGGGCGCGGACCTGCGCTACACCGGTGCGTCGCGGTTGAGCTTCGACACCGGACTCGACCGCAAGTCGCACGCTTATGCGGTCCTCGGCGCCTCGGCCTCGCTCGCCCGGGACAAGTGGACGATAGCGCTGGATCTCACCAATCTGCTCGGCGCCAGGGCGGATACGTTCGGCTTCGGCAACCCCTTCTCGATCCGCGCGGCCCCGCAATTCACGCCGCTGCGCCCGCCTCGGGCAGTGCTATCGCTGCGCCGCGGCTTCTGAGCGTCCCGGACCTGAACAATTTCCTTCGCGAGCCTGCTGAGGTGGCCGGCCAGCGGCAGCGTCTCAAGATTGATGGACCTGCTCATCCCCACCCTCGATGCGGCACCGCCGCCGATCGCGCCCGCAGCGAGCGCCACCCTGCGCCCGGCCGAGGCGCCGCACCCGGTCGGCAGCGTCCAGGGCTGGGGCCTGTGCGTCCGCCTCCTGCTCTGGTCGACCCGCGCCGACCGCCGGGGCTGATTTCAGGTTTTCCTCGTTCCCGCGAATGCGGGAATCCACCTTCTTCCCGATCCGAGCATGACTGGATTCCCGCGTTCGCGGGAATGACGTGAAGTCGCTCAGACAAGGGGTGTCCGGAAGCGCGCAATCGCGCCTTCCGTCCGCACCGCCCCCCGGCTAACCAGAAGCGGCAGGGGGGAGGCTCGCGTGAATATCTTGCTGGTTCATCCCAACATGCCGGGCCAGTTCCTGCGCCTCGCGCCCCATCTCGCCGCGAACGGCCACAAGGTCACCTTCCTCACCGCGCGCCGCGATCGCGAGCTGCCGGGGATCGGCCGGATTCTCTATTCGATTCCCGCCGCCACCGAGAAGGAGCGCGGGGTCCATGGCTATGCCCTGGCGTTCCAGGATGCGGTGCGCCAGGGCATAGCCGCGGCGCGGGCGCTGCGCGAAGCCATGTCCGGCGGCTATGCGCCGGACCTGATCATCGCCCATAACGGCTGGGGCGATCCGCTTTTCCTCAAGGACATCGCTCCTGCGGCGCGGCTGATCGTCTATTCCGAATATTACGATATCGGCAGCGGCGGCTTTCGCGGCTTCGATCCCGAGGAGCCGCACTCGATCGACCATGTGCTGCGCGCTCGGACCAAGGCCGCGCACAAGGCGATGGCCTTGCTGTCCGCCGAAGCCGGAGTCACCGCCACAAGCTGGCAGAAGTCGGTCCACCCCGAGAAATTGCGGCGCGACCTGCGCGTGATCTTCGACGGAGTCGACACGGCGGCCGCCGCGCCCGACCCGAAAGCCGCGCTCAAGCTTCCCGGAATCACCCTGGCGGCCGGCGGGAAGATCGTCACCTATGTCGCGCGCAATCTCGAGCCGTGCCGCGGCTATCGAAGCTTCATCCGCGCCGTGCCGCTTATCCAGCGCCGGTGCCCCGACGCCACGATCGTCATCGTCGGCGGCGACGAGGTAAGCTACGGCAGCGCAGCGCCGGGC
>JAQGLD010000519.1 GCA_028293055.1 Alphaproteobacteria bacterium | reverse complement strand
TATGATGCAGGCCTGCTCGGCAAGAATGCAGCCCAGTCGGGCTATGATTTCGACCTGTTCGTCCATCGCGGCGCCGGCGCCTATATTTGCGGCGAAGAAACCGCGATGCTCGAGAGCCTCGAGGGCAAGAAGGGCCAGCCGCGGCTGAAGCCGCCTTTCCCGGCCGGCGCCGGCCTCTACGGCTGCCCGACCACGGTCAACAATGTCGAATCGATCGCAGTCGTCCCGACCATCCTTCGCCGTGGCGCGAGCTGGTTCAAGGGCATCGGGCGGGAGAAGAACGAAGGCACCAAGCTCTTCCAGGTCTCGGGCCATGTGAACCGGCCGTGCGTCGTCGAGGAAGCGATGTCGGTCCCGTTCCGCGAGCTGATCGAGCGCCATGCCGGCGGCATTCGCGGCGGCTGGGACAATCTGCTCTGCGTCATCCCCGGCGGCTCCTCGGTGCCGCTGGTGCCGGCCCACGAGATCATCGACGCGCCGATGGACTTCGATGCATTGCGAGACCTCAAGTCGGGCCTCGGCACCGCCGCGGTGATCGTCATGGACAAGTCGACCGACGTGGTGAAAGCGATCGCCCGCTTGTCCTATTTCTACAAGCATGAGAGCTGCGGCCAGTGCACGCCGTGCCGCGAGGGCACCGGCTGGATGTGGCGGATGATGGAGCGGCTGGTCGAGGGCAATGCCGATGTCGGCGAGATCGACATGCTGTGGGACCTCACCAAGCAGGTCGAGGGCCATACCATCTGTGCGCTCGGCGACGCCGCCGCCTGGCCGATCCAGGGCCTGATCCGTCATTACCGGCCCGAGCTCGAGCGCCGCATCGCCGCGGCTCGCGGCCGGGCGCTGGAGGCCGCGGACAGAGCCGGCTCGCCGCCTCTTTGATGCTGCTCGGCGTCGCTTCGAGTGCGGCGGCCGCGCCGCCCGGGCCGGCCGTGCCGGGGCGCGACGATGTCGGCGCGCTGCGCGACTACGCGCAATGCCTGGCCGACCGGCACAGCCGTCAGGTCGCAGGAGTGCTCCAGGCCGAGGCCGGCAGCCGCAGCTATCGCGACCGGCTCAAGGCCCTGGTCGAGCGCGACTATGATTGCGGGCGCACCGGCCGCCTCGGCTTCGACGACGTTCTGCTCGTCGGCAACCTCGCCGAGGCGCTGCTTCCCACCGCGCTCGGCGGCGCCTCGCTGTCCAGGGCCACGGCGTTCGACCCCGCCCGCCCGCCGCTCGCCGCGCATGACGAGGGCGAGTATCTCGGCCTGTGCACCGTGCGCACTGCGCCGGACGAGGCGGCGGCCTTGTTCGCAAGCCGCCCGCTGAGCCAGCAGGAGACCAGCGCCCTGCAATCGCTCGCCCCCCATCTCGGTCCGTGCCTGAAGGCCGGGGCAAAGGCCAAGTTCAACACCCCGGGCCTGCGCGCGACGATTTCGGTCGCCGCTTACCGGCTCGTCCAGCAGAACAAGGTGGCCGCCGTCGCGGCCAACGGGAACTGATATGCCCAAGGTGAAGGTCGACGGCGTCGAGATCGAAGTGCCGCAGGGCGCGACCGTGCTCCAGGCCTGCGAGATGGCGGGCAAGGAGATTCCGCGCTTCTGCTATCACGAGCGGCTGACCATCGCCGGCAATTGCCGGATGTGCCTGGTCGAGGTGAAGCCGGGGCCGCCCAAGCCGCAGGCGAGCTGCGCGCTGCCGGCCGCCGACAATCAGGAAATCTTCACCACCACGCCGATGGTCAAGAAGGCGCGCGAGGGGGTGATGGAGTTCCTGCTCATCAACCATCCGCTCGATTGCCCGATCTGCGACCAGGGCGGCGAATGCGACCTGCAGGACCAGGCGATGGCCTATGGCCGCGGCCATTCGCGTTTCGACGAGAACAAGCGAGCGGTCACCGAGAAATATATGGGTCCGGTGGTCAAGACGATCATGACCCGCTGCATCCAGTGCACGCGTTGCGTGCGCTTCGCCGAAGAAGTCGCCGGAGTCGAGGAGATCGGGGCGATCGGCCGCGGCGAGAATATGGAGATCACATCCTATCTCGAGGGCGCGATCACGTCCGAGCTCAGCGGCAATGTCGTCGATCTCTGCCCGGTCGGGGCCCTGGTTTCCAAGCCCTACAGCTTCGAGGCGCGCCCGTGGGAGCTTCGCAAGGTTCCGGGTATCGACGTGATGGACGCGCTCGGCACCAACATCCGCATCGATCATCGCCTGCGCGAGGTGATGCGCGCGCTTCCCAGGGTCAATGACGACGTCAACGAAGAATGGGCGAACGACAAGACCCGCCACGCGGTCGACGGCCTGATCCGCAACCGGCTGGACCGGCCCTGGGTGCGGGTCGGCGGCAAGCTCCAGCCGGCGAGCTGGGAAGATGCGTTCGCTGCGATCGCGGAGCGGCTCGACGGGGCAGGGGCCGATGGCGTCGCAGCGATCGCGGGCGACCTTCAGGACCTCGAATCCGTCTATGCGATGAAGCAATTGCTCGCCGCTTTCGGGTCGAGCCTGCACGAGAGCCGCCAGGACGGCGCGAAATTCGATGTCTCTTCGCCGGCCGCCTATCGCTTCATCGCGACTATCGCCGGGATCGAGACGGCGCCGGCAATCCTGCTCGTCGGCGCCAATCCGCGCTGGGAAGCGAGTCTGGTCAACACGCGGATCCGCAAGGCGGTCAAGGCCGGTGCCAAGGTGTTCCGGATCGGCCCGCCGGTCGACCTCACCTACCCGGTCACCGAGCTCGGCGAGTCGCTCTCAGCGCTCGGCGATCTACCGCAGCAGCTGAAGGACGCGTTCGCCGGCAAGGAGAATGCGGCCTTGATCGTCGGCATGGGCGCGCTCGTCCACGACGGCGCCTACGAGGCGGCGCGCGCCGCCGCGGGCGCTCTCGGGGCAAGCTTCAACGTCCTTCATACCGCGGCGAGTCGGGTCGGAGCGCTCGACATCGGCTTCGCCACCGACGGCGGCGTCGATGCGATCCGCGCCAAGGCCGGATCGCTCAAGGCCCTGTTCCTGCTCGGCGCCGACGAGCTCGACACCAGCGTCTTCGCCGACACGTTCACCATCTATATCGGCACTCATGGCGATCGCGGGGTGCGCCACGCCGACGTCATCCTGCCATCGGCCGCCTATACCGAGAAGCACGGCACCTATGTGAATCTCGAGGGCCGGGTTCAGCTCTCCGAGTTCGCGGTCTTCCCGCCCGGCGAAGCGCGAGAGGACTGGACGATCCTGAGGGCGCTTTCGCAGGTGCTCGGCAAGACCTTGCCCTTCGATGATCTCGGCCAGTTGCGGGCGGCGATGCGGACGGAATATCCGCATCTCGGCGAGACCGGGTTGAGCGAGGCGGCAGCACTTTCGCCCATCACCGGCACCGCTCCGAGCGTGTCGGGCGAAATTATCTATCCGATCGACGATTTCTACCTGACCAACCCGATCGCCCGATCGTCGCCGACCATGCAACGCTGCTCGGCTGAGATCTTACATGGACAGACTTTCCAGGAGGCTGCGGAGTGAGTTCTCACTTCAATGGTCATCCCGGCGAAGGCCGGGATCTCAAGACGAGACGTCACGGCGGCCGAGCCGAGTTCCCGGCTTTCGCCGGGATGACGGAGGCAGGTCTATGACCGCGTGGTTTCAATCCTGGGCCGGCTTCGGCATCGGCTGGTTCATCGCCAATTTGATCTTCGTTCTGTTGATCGCTTTGCCGCTGATGCTCGCGGTGGCGATGATCATATATGCCGACCGCAAGATCTGGGCTGCGATGGCGCTTCGCCGCGGTCCCAACGTGGTCGGGCCCTGGGGCCTGCTGCAGAGCTTCGCCGACGGCCTCAAGGTCTTCCTCAAGGAGACGATCATCCCGTCGGGGGCCAATCGCGGCCTGTTCATCATCGCCCCGATCCTCACCTTCACGGTCGCCCTGGTGGCGTGGGCGGTCGTCCCGTTCGGGCCTGGCGTGGTGCTCGCCAACATCAATGTCGGCCTGCTCTACATGCTCGCCATCTCGTCGATGGGGGTCTACGGAGTGATCATCGCCGGCTGGGCGTCCAACTCCAAATATCCCTTCTACTCCGCGCTCCGAGCGGCCGCTCAGATGGTCAGTTACGAAGTGTCGATCGGCTTCGTGCTGATCACCGTCGTTTTGTGGTCGGGGACGTTCAACCTCTCCGGGATCATCGCAGCGCAGCGTCAGCATGTCTGGCTGCTCAACGGCTTCGGCTTCAATCCCCTGCTGTTCCCGATGTCGATGATCTTCCTGATCTCGGCGATGGCCGAGACCGCCCGCGCGCCCTTCGATCTCACCGAGGCGGAGAGCGAGCTCGTCGCCGGCTACCAGACCGAATATAGCTCGATGAGCTTCGCGCTCTTCTGGCTCGGCGAATATGGCAATGTCCTGCTGATGTGCGCGATGACCTCCCTGCTCTTCTGGGGCGGGTGGATGCCGCCGGTCGACTGGAGGCCGCTCTACACCTTCCTGTTCGGCAGCTTCGTGGTGACCGCGCTGTTCTGGTTCTTCGCCAAGATCCTGTTCTTCTTCTTCGTCTTCTCCTGGGTGAAGGCGACCGTTCCCCGCTATCGCTACGATCAACTGATGCGGCTGGGCT
>JAQGLD010000513.1 GCA_028293055.1 Alphaproteobacteria bacterium | reverse complement strand
CGCGCGCGCGGCGACGCATTCCGGGCGGTGATGAGCCCCGAACGATTCCTCAGCCTGTCCGCCTCGATCGACCGCCACCGCATCGATCCGACGGCGATCCGGACCCCCACCCTGATCATCGGCGCCGAGAGCGACCTGTTGGTTCCGGCCGAGCAATTGCGGGCGCTCGCCGCGAGCCTGGGCGGCGAGACCGAGCTTCACCTGCGGCCGTCGCTTTACGGCCACGACATGTTCCTCAAGGAAGCGAGCGAGATCGGCCGCCTGGTCGAACGGTTCATCACACGGTGACCAGGCTGCCCCGAAAGCCGGCGACGATCGTCGCCGCGGCGCGGCCGGACTCAGACCCGGCCTATCACAGCGTCTCGCCGCCGCTCTGGTCTTCGGACACGTTCCGCTGGGACGATGCGGACACCAAGCCCGATTACGATTATTCGCGCACCGTCAGCCCCAATCGGGACATGCTCGTCGAAGCGCTCGCCGAGCTCGAGGGCGCAGCAGGCGGAGTCGTCACCAATAGCGGGCAGTCGGCAGCCTTGCTCGCTTTGCTGATCCTCCCGGCCGGCGCGACCATCGTCGCGCCGCACGATTGCTATGGCGGCACCTACCGGCTGCTCAAGGGGCTCGAGGATCAGGGCAAGCTCACGGCGCGATTCGTCGACATGACCGACGAGGATTCGTTCGCCGCCGCTCTGGAAGGCGAACCGGCGCTCGTCTGGCTGGAGACTCCGAGCAATCCCCTGCTTCGAATCACCGACATCGAGGCGCGCGCGCGGGCCGCCAAGGCAGCGGGAGCGCTCGTCGCGGCCGACAATACCCTGCTGACCCCGTGCCGGCAGCGGCCGCTCGATCTCGGCTGCGACCTGGTGATGCATTCCACCACCAAGGCGCTCAACGGCCATGGCGACCTTTTCGGAGGCGCCTTGCTCGCCAGCGACCCGGCGCTGCTGGAGACACTGGCCTGGTGGGCCAATGCCGCTGGGCTCAGCGGCTCGGCACATGATTCGTGGCAGATCATGCGCGGGTTGCGCACGCTCCCGCTGCGCATCGACCGGCAGGAATCCACCGCGCGCGCCATCGCCGAGTGGCTTTCGATCCACGACGATGTGCTCGCGGTGAACTATCCCGGCCTCGAGACGCATCGCGAGCATGCCCTCGCCGCCCGCCAGCAATCGGGGCCCGGCTTCATGATCAGCTTCCGGGTCAAAGGCGGCGAGGCTGCGGCCAGCGCGTTTCTCCGCCGCCTCGGCCTGATCACCTTGGCCTCTTCGCTCGGCGGCCATGCCACTTTGATCTGCAAGCCTTCGACGATGACCCACCGCGGCATGCCCGACGAAGCCCAGCGCGAAGCCGGGATCCATCCCGACCTGCTCCGTCTCTCGGTCGGTCTCGAACATCCGGACGACCTGATCCACGATCTCGCCGGCGCGTTCCGCGCAGCAGCGCAGGGTTAACGCTTTCGTAGGGTTACCCTGCCATTAAGTGCGTCGTCATGTTACGGGGGTGAAATGGCCAGCCGCGCTGCTTTGGATTTGTTCGGAAACCCGGGGATCGAGCGGCGCGAGCCGCGCTATTCGCTCCTGCTCTGCGTCAAGCTTCAGACCGGGCGCGGAACGCTCCCGGCCAAGCTGCGCGACCTGTCCCTGTCGGGCGCCCTGGTCGAGGGCTATGATTTGCCGCCCGCGGGTTCGACCCTGTTCCTGGTCCGCGGCGACCTCGAGCTTTCGGCTCGCGTCGCCTGGCAGCGCGACAACCGCGCCGGCCTCGAATTCCATATCCCGCTTACGGAAGAGCAGCTTGTCTCCGAGGTCAATCCTTCCGGCGTCCAGCGGCCGTCGGCGCTTCCCGCCGCGCATTGCTGACAATCACTCGCGAGACACCGGAAAACGGGCGCCCATCTTTGCGCGGGATGCCCTGGTTCAGATTTCGTCTTTGACCTGGGCGTGGGCCAGCATGGCGAACAGGCCGGTGCCACCTACGATGTTTCCGGCGAGGGCCGGCAGGATGAAGCCGCCGAGCACCCATGCCAGCCCGGCCTTGCCCGCCCAGAGCAGCAAGAAGGCTTCCGAAGCACCGGCGACGACATGGGCGAAGCCGCCCGCGGCGATCGTGTAGGTCAGCACAAGCACGATCGAGAAGCTGACGTCGACCGCGGCGGACCGGATCCATGCGATCGACGCGATCAGAAAGCCGGCAGGTATTGCCTGGAGAAATGTGTCCAACGCGGATCGATCTAGCAGCTTTGCCGATATCCGCAGCATTGCGCTCAACATGTCCGGCGATTGGGTCCTTCCGAAGACCACAAGGGCCGCGACCCCGGCCGCCCCGACCATGTTCCCGACCAGGACGATCGACCACAGACGCGCAACCCGGCCGAGGCAGCTCAGGCTCGGAGACTTCGCCAAGGGCAGCACCGCCACCATGGTCTGCTCGGTGAACAGCTGCATCCTTCCAAGGATCACGATCATGAAGCCCAGCGCGTAGCCGAAGGCGGTCACGGCTTCCTTCCACGGCGCTTCGGGCATTCCGCGGCCGATCGCCGCCTGGGCAACGACGGAACTGATGATCGCTATGCCGGCCGCAGTGCCCGACCAGAACAGCGAGCCGGCAGGGCGCGCGAGCTCATCCTCACCCTGCTTGCTGACCGCTGCGTGGACGATCTTGGCCGCCGGCGCGCTGCGTTCCTCGATGTCCTCGAGCTCCGCTTCGCTGAGCGAAGGGTTGATATCCTCGGCCATGCCGGCCCAACCACGGCGTCCCGCGCAGGTTCCGCTTCCAGCGGTTGCAAGGCTTTCCCGCGCTACCCCGCGCTACCGGACGCGCGCGCGAAGCGCCGCAGCCGCACCGGAAAGGCTCGCAGTCTCGCCATTGGCGAAGCTCGACGGCACCAGCTCCAGCGATTTGCGCATCCGGCCCTTGGCGAGGAAGGCGTTGCGCAAGGCAGGTCCGTCCAGGATCGGCATAAGCTGGCGGAGCATCGGGCTGACCAGGATCAGCCCGTCCCAGGCGCCAGCGCCGAGCACCATGTTGCCGGCGAAATTGCCGAGCGCCGAGGCGCACATCTCGGCGGCATCACGGGCGAGCCTGTCGCCGCGCAGCGCCGCCGCGATGATCTGGTCCGGAGGCGGCGGTGCGCCCGGCCTGCCGGCCTGCTCCTGGAGCCAGCCATGGATGTTCTGCAGCCCCTGGAAGGACACCAGACGCTCGAACGAGACATGGCCGTGGCGCTTGCGAAGGCTCTCCAGCAAGGCATCCTCGCGAACCGTCTGCGGCGAGAAGCTGGCGTGGCCACCCTCGCTTTCGAGCACGACCGGGCTTCCGTCGTCGCGGATCACCAGGGTGGCGGCGCCGAGGCCGGGCCCCGTTCCGACGACCAGGAAGCTGCGGCCGGGCGCGATTCCGCGCGGCGGCACCGGCCCGATCTGCTTCATCTGGCTGGTCTGGAGCCCCGACAGCGACCAGGCGGTGGCCGCGAAATCGTTGAGCACGAGCGGCTCGCGGCCAAGGAAGGCGCGAAGGCCGCTTACCGAAATGTACCAGCGACAATTGGCAAGGCTGATCACATCGCCGCGCGCCACTCCGGCGACTGCCAGGCCCAGCGAAAGGTCGGCCGTCGACAGGTTGTGCGCGCGCGTATAGCTCTGTAGCGCGTCGGTGAAGGTCGGAAATTCGCCGGTCTTGAACTGCTGCACCGACTCGAGTCGCAGGTCGCTTTCCGCCGAGACGATGGCGAAGGCGACATTGTCCCCGTCGATGACACCAACCATCTGTGCGGTCATGTGCATCCTCTCCCGGCACATGCCTGCCTCATAAACTGCATCAGGGATAGCGCTAACAAGACCGCGGGCTTGACTCATCCGTAAGCGACAGCTTACGGTAAGCCATGGCTAACGCTTCATCCGCTTTCGCCGCCCTTTCGGAACCGACCCGACTCGCCATTCTGGAGCGTCTCGCGGTGCGCCCGATGGCGGTCGGAGAGCTTGCGGCGGACTTTCCGGTTTCTCGCCCCGCAGTGTCGCAGCATCTCAAGATTCTCAAGGACGCAGCCCTGGTGAGCGTCGCGGTAGAGGGGACCCGGCGCGTCTACCATGTCGATCCCGCCGGTTTGGGCGCGATCCGCCAGTGGCTCGACCGGCACTGGGAGCGGGCGCTCTCCGATTTCATCGAAACCGTCGAAAGGGAGGAAGAGGAATGAACGCGACCAGGACGATCGCCGCCGCACCGATCACCAGGAGCTTCCGGGTCTCGGCGCCCCAGCAGAAGGCGTTCGATGTCTTCCTCGCCGGCATGGGCCGGTGGTGGCCGAGGGATCATTCGCTGCTCAAGGCGCCGCGCAAGGATGTCGTGATCGAGCCCGAGGTGGGCGGGCGCTGGTTCGAGACCGGAGAGGATGGCAGCCTCAACATGTGGGGACGGGTGCTCGAATGGGACAAGCCGAACCGCGCCGTGCTCGCCTGGCAGATCAACGGAGAATGGGCCTACGATCCCGATTTCGAGACCGAGGTCGAAATCCGCTTCACGCCCGACGGGGACGGCACGATCGTCGAGTTCGAGCATCGCAATCTCGAAGCCTTCGATCGCACCGCCCGCGACGGCCATGTCATGGCGATGGACACGGGCTGGGGGCTGATCCTCGACAGCTTCAAGGCCGAAGCGGAGGGGGCCTGAGCGAGGGACGTTCCCCTCCCTGGACTCAGGGAGCGGAGCAGGTCGGCATTTCGCTAATCTACCGGCCAGCCTTCGAGCAGCTCGACGAACCGGCTCAGCCAGGCGTTGGTCTGGTGCCCGTCGACCACGCGATGGTCGATGGTCAGCGAAACATAGGCCATCGGACGGATCTGGATCGCGTCGGCGCCGCCTATTTCGCGTACCACCACCCTCTTCTCGAGCTTGCCGACTCCGAGGATCGCCGATTGGGGCTGGTTGATGATGATCGGAGTGGCGAGCAGCGAGCCCGACACGCCGTGATTGGAGATGGTGAACGTGCCGCCTTGCACGTCGCGCGCCTCGAGCCGCTCGGCCCTCGCCTTCTCGACCAGGGCATCGAGGCCGGCGGCGATGCCCTTGAGCGAGAGCGTCTGCACCTTGTGCAGCACAGGCACGATCAGGCCCTTGTCGCCGAGCGCCGTGCCGACTCCGATGTTGATGTCGTCGAACAGCTCGGTCCGGTCCTCGTGCCAGCGGCCATTGATTGCCGGCGCCACCTTCATCGCTTCCGCGGCCGCGGCAACGAGATAGGCGGTGTAGGTGAGCTTGACGCCCTTGCGCGCCCAGGCCGCCTTGTGGGCCTCGCGATGGGCGATGATCGCGCTGAAATCGGCCTCGAACACGGCCGTGACATGCGGCGCCCGGGTGACGGAGCTCAGCATGTTCTCGGCGATTCGCCGGCGCATCCGGTCGTGCGGAACCGAATGCGAGCGGATCGACGGATCGGAAGGTTCGGCCGCTCGCGGCTGGGCCGTGGCGGGCGAGCCCTCGGCTTCGACCCGGGTCGCCGCTTCGACGGCGCGGTCGACATCGGCGCGGGTGATCCGGCCGTCCCGCCCGGTGCCCGGAATAAGCGCAGGATCGATGTCGTGCTGGAGCAGGGCGCGCTTCACCGCCGGCGAGAGGCGAAGCTCCGGGTCGCGGACATCCGGACTTTGGCGGGGCGGCGGGGCTGCCTCACGCTTGGATGGCGGCGGGGTGCCGGGCTCGTGCCCGCTGACTTCAGCAACCAGGGCGATCCGGCCGAGGATGGCGCCGGGGACCGCCTCGGAGTCGCTGCCGAGCAGGATCTCGCGCAGGATTCCCGAGGCCGGAGCGGGCACTTCCATCGCCACCTTGTCAGTCTCGAGCTCGACCAAGGGCTCGTCGACCTCGACCCGGTCGCCGACCTGGCGAAGCCAGGCGCGGACCACGGCCTGGGTGCCCTCCTGCTCGTGCGGAACCACGATATCGATCATCAGAACCGCACCAGCTCTTCGATCCGCACGCGGATCCGGTCGACCGAGGGAACCGCCCAATCGAGCAGGCGCGGTGCGTGCGGGCTGGGTATGTCGGGCATGGTCAGCCTCGAGACCGGAGCGTCGAGATCGAGAAAGGCCTCGTCGGCCACTACCGCAGCGATCTCCGCGCCGAAGCCGCCCGTCTTGAGATCCTCGTGGACGATCAGGCAGCGGCGGGTGCGGCGAACCGATTCGAGCACCGCCTCCCGGTCCCACGGCATCAGCGTGCGCAGGTCGATCACATCGGCGGATAGCCCCTCCGCAGCAGCCTCGCAGCGCGGCACCATCGCGCCCCAGGTGATGATGCTGATCTCGTCGCCCTGCCGGACCTTTTTCGCGCGGCCGAAGGGCAGGACATAATCGTCGCCCGGATAGGGCCGGCGCGCCCAGACATCGTCGAGCATCGCGCGATGCTCGAAGAAGATGACCGGATCGTTGCCGCGCAGCGCCGACCGGAGCAGTCCGACCGCGTCCTCCGCATTGGACGGCACCGCGACCTGCCAGCCGGGATTGTGGACGAACTGCACCTCGTTGGTCTGGCTGTGCCAGGGGTCCCCGCACTTGAAGAAGCCGCCGGGGATCCGGATCACCATCGGCGCGGCGAAGCGGTTCGCGGTGCGCCAGCGCATCGTCCCGCAATCGTTGATCTGCTCGGTCGCCGGCTCGGCATATTTGCGGAACTGGATCTCCGGGACCGGCATGAGGCCGGCCAGCGCCATGCCGACCGCGCGGCCGACAATCCCTTCCTCGGACAGGCTGGTGTCGAACACCCGGCCCTCGCCAAATTTGGCCTGGAGGCCGAGGGTGACGGCGTGGACCCCGCCCTTGGGCCCGATATCCTCGCCGAACAGGACGACCCGCTTGTTGCTCTCGAGCTCATGGTCGAGCGTTCGCCGAATCGCGGTAACCATGTTGATCCGCTGGCTTTGCGGCTTGGGCTCTTCGTGGCTCGGCGGGGCGCGATAGCCATGAGTCCACTGGCCGCCGAGCTGCTGCATCTCGCCTTCGTAGAAGACATGGTCGAGCACGCGTTCGGGTGGAGACACGTCGCGCGCCT
>JAQGLD010000502.1 GCA_028293055.1 Alphaproteobacteria bacterium | reverse complement strand
GCGCGCGCAGCCAGGGATGCCAGATACGGGCCACGACGGCCCCCGGGGGTACATTCTCGAAACGGACCCGGCCATTGCCGTCCGTCCTGGCGCTCAGCCCGGTATCGGTCACTTTCACGAAAGCGCTCATATTGTCGTGAATGTTGCAGCCGAGCGGGACCACCCCGGGCTTGTCGAAGCGGACGTTGCGGTTCTGCTCCCTGGCGTAGAGCTTCAGCTCGAACGTCTTGACCGGCGAAAAGGAATAGACGTGGTGGCGGACCGGATCGAGGTTGGGGAAAGCGACGCTGGAGCCGACCGGCACGACCAGCACGAACGGGTTGAACTGGATGTTCTGCTGGGCGATCTGATAGGTGCGCGCCGGTCCCGCAAAGGCAGCCGCCCGCCCGCCCGGATACAGGCTGACCACCGCATCGCGGACCGGCCCGCCACTGGCGGTGCGAACCTCCACGACCACATCGCTGGCGAAAGCCGGCGACGCTCCGAGCAGGAACAGCGAGACCAAAGATGAAAGGCGCGCGCGCATCGCTTCCCGCATCGCACAACAAGGTGAATAAGCGGTAAGCGAGGCGGCGACGGGGGGCGTCAGAGCGACAGGCGCAAAGCAGTCTGGACGATCGTCTGGCTCTGGCGGGGATCGAGCGCGTCGCGTAGCCGCCCCTCGCGGCGGCTATCGACATGGAGCAGCTCGACCAGCAATCGCGCATGATCGAACATCTGCCAGCTCCCCGCCCCGGTCGCCGCCCAGCCGCTCTCGCCGCTCTCCCCTTCCATCTCGGAACCGCTCTCGTCCGTGCCGAACAGGTCGAAGCGCGTGCTGAAAGTGGTCGGGCCGAACTTGTGCGACAGGCGAAGGAAAGCCGAGCGGAATCGGGTATCGATCCAGATGCCCTGACCCTCGTCGGGTCCCATGCGGGTCGTCCCGGTCAGCGCCTGGGCGGTGAGCGTCGTCGCCGGGCCGAGCTGGGCTCGGGCGCCGATATCGACGAAGCGAGTCCGCCAGCCCCACAGCAGATTGGACGTCACCGCCTGGGGATCGCCGCGATTGTCGTAATAGAAGGCCTCGAGCGAAACCGGTGCCGGCGGCTGCCAGGCGAGCTTGGCATAGAAACCGGGCCGGTTGTCGATCTCGGCCGTCGGCCTGGTATAGGCCGCCTGGGCATATTCCATCGTCTCGGGCAGCGTCGGCAGCTTCTCGCGACCGAAGGCGGTGGTCTTGAAATCGTGCATCGCCCAGCCGCGGAACGAGAGCAGGGTTCCCGACGTGTCGTTGAATCCGAACAGGCCGAGCGTCGCCGAGAGGCGGTGCTCGCCAAACGTGCGGCTGATCGTGCCTTCGGCGCCGACCACCTTCACTTCCTCACCGATCCAGCTGTTGATCGCCGACGGGGTGATCATGTCCGCGACCTGCCAGGCGGCGCCTTCATGCTCGAGCGACACCGGCGGCCAGAACAGGCCGACCCGGCCAGAGATACGGGTGTCGGCGCTCTGCATCGGCTTCACCGCTACGAACGCTTCGACGAGGTCGACCGCATGCTGCTGGCCGTCCTGTGCCGCGACTGCGATTACCGCCTTGGTCGACCAGCCGAATCTGGGCTGCCAGATCAGCTCGCCCTCGGTCAGCCGCGGGCGGATCCGGAAATCGCCGTCCCTGTCCCCGCCAAACCGGGTCTTGCCGAAGCCGCCATCGGTCCAGGCGCGTTCGCCGTCGGCGCCGGCGATACGGACGTCGCCGGTGAAGGAAAGGTCGACCGGAAGAGTCTGGGCTGCCGCCGGGAGCGAAGCGCAGGCGAGCAACGCCGGCACCAACCGCACCGGAAGCGACCAGGAGAAACGGAGCCACAGACAGACCATCGGACCGCTTATAGGTCCGGCGTGGTTAACGACCGGTTGGCCCTGATCCCCATGCGCTACGCCCAGGGGCATCCCACGGCCCGGATCAGTTGCCCGGGCTCTTCCCCAGGCGACCACACAGGACTATCCTTCGGCACCGCCGCTTTGGGAGAGGATGGCGATGCTCGATGCCACTCGGCCGCACTGGGTTCCGGCGGTGGTCGCGCCGCGGCGCGACTGGGAAGGGAAGCGCGGCTGCCGCAAGGGCGCCCGCTTCCTGATCGGCGCCGACATGCGGCCGGCTTTTTCGGACTATCCCGCCTTCGACACCAGGGCGCAATGCCTGCGCTGGATCATGGCCAACCGCGCCCTGCTCGCCCGAAACGCTCCCGACGCGGCGGTGCGGCCGGTCGAGCTGGCGCTATGGATGCTGGGCCTGGTCTGACCTGCCGCAAGCGGGGAGTCAGTCGAAATCGCGTTCCAGCTCGCGCCGGCTGTCGGCGCCGAGGGTGGTGGCGTGGGCGTAGCGCGGGTCGTCGCAGCCGAGGGTGACGATCGTCGAGGGATCGCGAAAGGCTGCGACCTGCGCGGCCGCGAACGGGAAATGGAGGAAATGAACCGAAGAGGTCTTCCCGTCGGCGCGGCTACGCTCGACGTCGCTGTCCGGGATACCGCCTATCCGATCGCCGCCAATCGCGATGAAGAAGCGATCCTCGACCCCGCCGAGGCCGGCCAAGAATCGGGCACGGCGATCGGCATCCTCGACCTCGAACATCATCGTCGCGACCAGTTCCGAGCCTTGCGGGATCAACGGGTTATAGGCTTCGAGCTCGTCCCGGAGCTGCGCTTCGCCCCCCTTCTCGATCAGCAGCATCTCCTGCACCTGGAAGAGCATCGTGTCGAAGCTCTCGAAATAGAAGGTGCAATAAGGCCCGAGCGCGATCCGGCGCAGGGCCTTGAGCGGAAGCAGGGCAGCGCGCCGCGCCCGGCGCTCCCGCGCGAAATCGGAGTCGGGGATGATGTCGTCGGGACCGATCCGTCGAGTGGACAGGGGCATCAGCCGTCCAATCCGTAAGCGCTTGCGAACAATTCGATCGGGCTGAGCTGGCGCGGCTCGGCCGCACCGTCGGCAAGCTGGGCCGAGACCAGCTGGCCGAGATGCTTGCAGGCCAGCGGGCAGTCAGAGCAGAGCGTCTCGTTCGCCTGTTTCACCACCATGCGGGCGGCGGGGGTGCCGACCTTGACCGCGACATCGTGAGTCTCTTTCATCACTCCGAACGTGCCGCCATGGCCCGAGCAGCGCTCGATCAGGTCGATCTTCGCCCCGGGGATCAGGCGCAGCATCTGGGCCGACTTCGCGCCCATATTCTGCGCACGCGCATGGCAGGCGTGGTGGAGGGTCACTCCGGAGGCGAGCGGTCGCAGGCCCTCGGCGAGGCCGAGATCGCGCGCGAGATCGACGATATATTGGCTGATGTCGCGAGTCGCCGCGGCGAGCCTTTTGACATCCTGATCGTCGGGCAGAAGCAGGGGCCATTCGAACTTGAGCATCAGGCCGCAGCTCGCGGTGATCGTCACGACCTCGTAGCCCGCCTCGACGAGCGGCAGCAGCTCGGCCGAGACCAGCCTGGCCCGCTCCGCGACCTCCTTCAGATCGCCGGCCTCGAGCTGGGGCATGCCGCAGCATTTCGGGTAGGCGAAAAGCGTCTCGACGCCCTGCCTGGCGAGCACCCGCGCCGCCGCCACCGCGGTGTCGGGCGCATTATATTCGGTGAAGCAGGTCGCGTAGAGCGCGACCTTGCGCTTGCCAAAAGCAGGGCCGGACGGATCGGGCGGCGGCATGTCGCGAAGCCGCATCCCGGCGGTCTTGCGATGATATCTGGGCAGGATGGCGCCGCTGTCGATCCCGGCGACCGCTTCCATCACGGCGCGCACCGGTCTGTTCGAAAGCGAGGTCGCCCAATTGGCGAGACCGGCGACCGGGCGGGCAAGCTTGCCGTTGCGGTCGGTCTCGCCGAGCTGCTCGCGAACGAGCTCGCCGCCTTCATGCTTCCTCAGCGCCGCCCTGTGGCGGAGCTGGAGATGGGGCACGTCGACATTCCAGGGATGCGGCGGAAAATAGGTGCATTTGTTCATGAAGCACATGTCGCAAAGCGTGCAGGCTTCGGTGACCTTCCGGTAGTCGGACTTGGCGACTCCATCGACTTCGCCGGTCGGGCCTTCGTCGATCATGTCGAACAGTCGCGGGAAGGAATCGCACAGGTTGAAGCAGCGCCGACAGCCGTGACAGATGTC